>CABSNS010000164.1:0-3699 GCA_902479105.1 uncultured Collinsella sp.
AGATACCGATCTATTGAACGGAGCTCCCCATCCCTATACCGAACAGCGGAAACGTTATCAGCGTCAGGAAACATCTCGACCAGAGCCGGGGCCAGCATCGTCGTCGACATTGCAATCGCGCATACGGCGAGGGTAGGAGAACGCAGGAGCAGTTTCCCCATCGTTCTTACGTATGCAACGGCGGAGGCACAAGCGCTCGAACGAGTTGCCGTTCTCGATGCAGTGAAGGAACCTCTCTCAAGACAAATCAGGGATATCGGGCACGCGCAGCCGCTCTTTCCAGCAACGCAAAGCAGGCTACTTGCCAGCACCTCGATCCCGATTGCGCATACGAGGGCAATCGCGCCACGCTCGAAGCAAAGTCCAGGCAGATTCACTATCTGCGTTGTCGGGTACGGGCTATAGGCGCCGACGGTCAACTCAGTGTTCGCATACGTAAGGGGATTCAACAGGGCGAACTCACGTAAAGCGATGGATCTTCCGTAATACCCGGGAACCATCGTCACCCCCATCAGGGCACATACGAACACGATTCCAAGCGTAGGGTTATTGGCAATCTTCACGGCAAGGTGAACGACAAGCGAGATGAACGCTGCCACCAAGAATTGCAAGATGGCCGTCTGCGCGAACACCAGCCAAGCCGGTTTGATAACCGGAGTCGCATATTGAATGTAGCCTATCGGATAGAACAGCGAGCCCGGGCCATTCTTCACAAGTGCGGCGATTATCCCTGGAAGATTGACGGCGAAGACGGCAAGCATCGCAAAAACACTCGCCCATACGCTCGATGCAACAAGCCTGCCCAGCTCACCCATCGGTGCCTGGATGATGAGCTTTTCACGTTTGTTAAGACGCGCGGCAAGGAACGAGACGGCAACGGCCGTTGCGACCCATAGCAAGTACTCCTTCGATCCGTCATAATAGGTGTACTCTCCATCCGATATCTGCAGAAACGGAAGTAGGGGAGAGAGCGGTGCCAAGATAAGACGTCCCGCGACAAGAGGGTACAGAAGCGCGGGCATGCTTGATGAAGAGGTATAGACACCGTCCTCCCCCGCATTCACAAGCGCATCCGCATAGGATGCTGACAATTCCTGCTCAACACGGGTTATTCCCGACTCGAGGTATTCGACCCGTCCGTCGATGCCAGCCGCGCTCCTGAAGACGGACAGAGCACAAAGAACCATCAACGCAACAACGACAACACAGAGCGACCTGGAGGAGAGAAGCGACCTAAAGATCGCCTTCGAGATTTTGAGCATATTCATCGCCAACCTTAACCTCATCCAGTCGGAACAGAGGGGCCGAACAAAATGCTCGGCCCTTCCTCGCATCTAGTAGGTGCTATAGACAAATTGCCATTTATCAGTTGTGCCAAGAACACCACAGGAGCACATTGCAGCGAGGCGGGATTCCCTATGATGCGCGGATCGGCGATAGCCATTTCGGTAGGAGATCGTCTTGTAAGAGATGTTGAACATCGAGATGCTGTGCCCGCTTACGCCGCGAGGACAGCTGTAGCTCCAGTAGGTATCGACGACGTCGTCCGTATACCCGAGGGGCTCAACGAGGGCACACTGGCTGCTCTCCTGGGAAGGAGGCATCGGGGTATCCGCAAAAGCGGGGGCTCCCGGCAGCAACAGACAAAGAGCGAGGCCGAGGAAAACCAAGAGCTTACACGACTTAACAGTACTGAACATAATCCTCTCCAATCTAGAGGGGTTTCGGTTGCAGCATACTGTGATTACTTGCCGGCAAAGTCAATTTAACATAAACTGTTAAAAAGTAACCTGAGTTTTTTAAATTCTTCGGAGGTTATTATGAGTTCCGACAATCGCACTCCCCGGCTTCATTCCTTCCGCATCGCGTGTGCGATAGCCTCTGCGACCCTTTGCGCCACCGCCATCGCACAAGTGGCGTTCTCCTTAAAGCCAGCAATCGAAGTGCTCGACAACCCTGTAATTGCAGACTCCCCCGCGTATCCAGCCCTTGCGATCTCGACATTGGTCCCTGCCGTCATCGGTATCGCTACGACCATCCTCAGCGCCGTTCTCGTGTGGACGATCAAGAGCGGAGACCCCTTCAAGAAAGGGTCTGCGACATGCTTGAAGGTGCTCGGCATTCTCTTCGTTGTTCAAGCTGCCACCAGCCTCTACGCCGGCTCACTCAAAACCTCCGTTTCGATGTTTGGCGGCGAGGGGGCCGTCGGCGCCCAAGAGATCGCTTCATCATTCGATTGGACCTCTCTGGTTCTCGGCATCGTCCTGTTCATGCTTTCCCAGCTCTTCTTGTACGCCCGAGAGCTGTACCTCGACTCCGACGAGATTGCGTAAGGAAACGCCATGCCCGTAATTGTTCGCCTCGACAAGATCATGGCCGAGCGAAAGATTTCCTCGAACGAACTTGCCGAAAGGATTGGAACCACGCCCGTGAACCTGTCCCGTATTAAAAAAGGGCATATTCGCGGCATTCGCTTCAACACACTCGAGCAGCTATGCCTCGCCCTTCGTTGCCAACCCGGAGACCTTCTCGAAGTCATGAGCGAAGAGGATGCCCGAAAGGAGTTCGGACTCGATTGGTCCGCCGAGGATTAGAGGGCGGTCGTACTCGCCCTGCACACGGGGATGCGAATCGGCGAGGTCTGCGGCCTTCGGTGGTGCGATGTGGATTTCGAGACGGGCCTGATCTCGATCAGACACTCGGTGGCGTACGCGAAGGGAATGGGTTCGTTCATCAAGGACACCAAGACCCATGACGCCAGGGGTATCCCCATCGACCCGGTCGGCCTACTCCCCTTCCTGAAGGAGACCCACGAGATCGACTGCGGAAAGCTGCGCTTGCGCGGCCTTACCGGGGCGGTCGAGATCGGGGACTGCTACATCCTGTCGGAGCCGGGCGCGACCTTCGCGACGACAAGCTATATCCGCAGGGCGTTCAAGACGTTCTCGGAGACCAACGGCCTCATGGGCACCAACGACGAGCTGATCACGTTCCACGGCCTTCGCCACACGTTCGCAACGCAGTGGATCCGCCAAGGCGGCGATATCAAGGCGCTCCAATCGATCCTCGGCCACAAGGACGCCATGGCGACGCTCAACGTCTACGCCGACATCGAGCCCATCTCCAAAATCCATAACATGCTGCGCGCCACGCCGTGCCTTTGGCGCGGGCACCTCGGGCCGAGGGTCGATCCGGGTCCCATGTTCCAACAGAGGATCCAGGAGTCCATCGAGACGCTCCAGGCGTTCGGCTACGGCATCACCGAGCCGGACGACCGAAATATCGCCATACGCGACGTGAAGACGAACAGTTGGCTCTAACTCACCGAGTACGCGGCAGTGCTGGGCCCATCCCAACTGAGGTCACGGTGGTCCGATAGGGGCGCCGCCCGCGGCATGCGCCGCGGAGCGGTATCCCCTACCGAAGGGCGGGGATGCCCTTCGCTTCCAGTTCGGAATCAGCCGTCGGAGGCGTTCGGCTGACTGCGGGAACGGCCTGTCCGCTCAATGTGTTCGGCTGAGATCGGAAATCAACCCAACACGAGCCGGACACGCGCCAGACGGCTCTTCCCCGTACGGCCTTCCCCCTTACGCTCATGTTGCAGGCATGTAACGCCGCAGCGAGCGCGCCTTTTTTGCGCCAGACAGGTACAATGATGAACACCTGTCTCTTATACACATCTCCGAGCCCACGAGACTC
>CABSNS010000165.1:0-3681 GCA_902479105.1 uncultured Collinsella sp.
GTCAGATGTGTATAAGAGACAGCGCCTGGATGGCCGTCTTTGCCGACGGCAGCCAGGCGGGCACTATCGGCGGCGGCAAGATTGAGCTCTTTGCGCTGGATGAGGCGCGCGAACTCCTGAGCGCGGGACAGTCGCGTCTGGTCCGCTACACCATGGGCGGCGAGAACTCCGATACCGGCATGATCTGCGGCGGAGCCATTTGCCTGTGCTATCTGCATCTGGATGCGACCCAGGCACCGTTGTTCCAGGAAATTGCCGACGTCTTGGTCTATCGGCGCATCGGCGACTTCGTCATCGACTTTGAGCCGTTTATCGCGAGCGCGCTCGAGGGCGATGTGGCCGAGTACCATGGCGAGGCATCGCGCCATACCATTGCGGGCTGCCCCGGGCTTTCACTGGTGGAGGAGGGGAGTAACGTCACCTACACCAACGCTGCCTCTGAGATTCCCGCGGCGCACATCGAGACGCTCTGCCCCGAGGGCCTGACCTACATCTTTGGCTGCGGACACGTGGGCGCCGCGACGGCGCGCGTGCTCACGGCGGCGGGCTTTGCCGTCGTGGCCTGCGATGACCGCCCCGGCACGTTGACGCCCGAATGGGTGCCCGGTGTCTACGATCGTCGCCTGGTCGATTACAAGAACCTGAGCGAGCTGTGTCCCATCGGTCCGCGCGACTTGGTGGTCGTCGCCACGGCGGGTCACAAGTCCGATATCGACGTGGTGATTCAGGCCATGCGTGCCAAGCCTGCCTATCTGGGCTGTCTGGGTTCGCGCCGCAAGACGGCCTTTGTGCGTGCCCGCCTGGAGCAGGAAGGTTTTACGCAGGACCAGATCGACGAGCTGCACCTTCCGATCGGCGTTGCCATCGAGGCCGAGGACCCCGAGGAGATCGCCATCTCCATCGCCGCCGAGATGATCCACCTGCGCCGCACCAAACTCGTCCCCCGCAAGCGCTAATCGCATCCCCACCAATTAAGTTGCGGCGAAATACGGATTGTTTAAGCCTGTTAGGCCGCCAAACAGTCCCTATTTCACCGCAACTACTTTTTGGGATCCATTTGTGCGGGGGAGTTGTGGAGTTGTGCAGGCAGACGAGGTTTTTCTGGAAATACGCTCCCGAAGCGCGTATAGTACCGATTGTTTTGTCGGCTCCTGCTGTGTCGAGTCCAAACCGCAAAATGCCATGAGCGGCGCGGATGCAGCCAGGAGGCACGAGGACAACCCATCGTGGCCACGCCCCGTGCTTAAAACCCCAAGAAGGAGTGAACAATGGCAGAAGAGAAGTATGTGCCGCGTCTGAAGACCAAGTACAACAACGAGGTCAAGCAGCAGCTTCAGGACAAGTTCCAGTACGAGAACGTCATGATGATCCCCAAGTTTGAGAAGATCGTCGTGAACATGGGTGTCGGCGAGGCCGCTACCGATTCCAAGGCCATCGACGGTGCCGTGCGCGACCTGCGCGCCATCACCGGCCAGCAGCCGATGATCACCCGTGCCCGCAAGTCCATCGCTACCTTCCGCCTGCGCGCTGGTATGCCGATCGGCTGCAAGGTTACCCTGCGTGGCGACCGTATGTGGGAGTTCTTCGATCGTCTGACCTCCGTCGCGATCCCCCGTATCCGCGACTTCCGCGGCATCTCCGCCAAGAGCTTCGACGGCCGTGGTAACTTCTCCATGGGCGTTACCGAGCAGCTCATCTTCCCCGAGATCGACTTCGACTCCGTCGATCACCAGCGCGGTATGGACATCACTTTCGTGACCACCGCCAACACCGATGAGGAGGCCAAGGCCCTTCTGGACGCCTTCGGTTTCCCGTTCAAGAAATAGGTTCACCTGCCCTATAAGCGCCGTTCCCACAAGGGGGCGGCGCTTGGGGCGAACAATACTCTATGTGAGGAGGATATAAGTGGCTAAGACATCGATGATCGTCAAGTGCAATCGCAAGCAGAAGTTCTCTACTCGTGAGTACACGCGCTGCCAGCGCTGCGGCCGTCCGCACTCTGTGTACCGCAAGTTCGGCCTGTGCCGTGTCTGCTTCCGCGAGCTTGCACTCAAGGGCGAGCTTCCCGGCGTTAAGAAGGCCAGCTGGTAAGTCACTACCAGCGTTTCAAGCATCAGTTTGGAACAGGGAAAACGCGCTAAAAAGGCTTTGCCGTTAAGGGCGGCGAAGAACCAAGAGCACGTGTTCATCAAGAACGAAGGAGAATCTGTATGAACCTTACAGACCCGATCGCAGATATGCTTACGCGCATCCGTAACGCTAACTCTGTGAACAAGGCCACGGTCTCCATGCCGAGCAGCAAGAAGCTCGTCGAGATCGCTCGTGTTCTGCACGAGGAGGGCTACATCGAGGGCTACGATGTCGAGGACACCGTTCCCCAGAAGACTCTGCACATCACGCTTAAGTATGGTCCCAAGAAGGCTAAGGTCATCAACGGCATCCGCCGCATTTCCAAGCCGGGCCTGCGTAAGTACACCGGCGTTGCCGACATGCCCCGCGTCCGCGGTGGCCTTGGTACCGCCATTATTTCCACCAGCCATGGCGTCATGACCGACCGCGATGCTCGCAAGCACAACGTCGGCGGCGAGATCATCGCTTACGTCTGGTAATTCGCTCGGTAGGTAGAAGGAAAGGAGATCACCGTGTCTCGTATCGGTAATAAGCCTGTCCAGATTCCCGCCGGAGTCGAAGTGGCAGTCAACGGCAACAACGTTGTCGTCAAGGGCCCCAAGGGCCAGCTCGAGCTCGATGTCTTTGAGAAGCTCGCTATCAACGTCGAGGACAACGTCCTCACCGTTTCCCGTCCCGACGACGAGCGTGAGACCCGTGCCCGCCACGGCCTCACCCGCGCCCTCATCCACAACATGGTTGTTGGCGTTTCCGAGGGCTTCGAGAAGAAGCTCGAGCTCGCCGGCGTCGGTTACCGCGTGCAGCAGAAGGGCAAGAACCTCGAGTTCTCCCTGGGCTTCTCGCACCCCGTGATCGTCGAGGCTCCCGAGGGCATCACCTTCGAGGTTCCCGACAACACCCACGTGAACGTCAAGGGTATCAACAAGCAGCAGGTCGGTCAGATCGCCGCTGAGATCCGCGGCCATCGTCCTCCCGAGCCTTACAAGGGCAAGGGTATCCACTACGTTGGCGAGCACATCCGCCGCAAGCTGGGTAAGGCCGCCAAGTAGTCGTAACCGACTCACTCGCATAAGACCAGCACCCCGTCAGGTGCTGGCAAGATCAACCTTTTTAGGAGTTTACGTATGAACAAGCATAAGGCGAAGCTGGAAGGCCTCAAGCGTCGTCAGCGTCGTGTTCGCGGCAAGGTCTCGGGTACCTCCGAGCGTCCGCGTCTTCGCGTGACCCGTACTAACGCCAACATCTATGCCCAGATCATCGACGACAGCAAGGGCTCCAGCCTGACGCTCGTCTCTGCCTCGACCCTCGAGGCCGAGTTCAAGGGCACCCACACCTCGAACAAGGAGGCTGCGGAGAAGGTCGGTCAGCTCGTTGGCAAGCGCGCCATCGAGGCCGGCATCACCAAGGTCGCCTTCGATCGCGGTGGCCGTATCTACCATGGCCGCGTCAAGGCCCTCGCCGACGGTGCTCGTGCCGCCGGTCTCGAGTTCTAGGAGGTATGTAGCACATCTGTCTCTTATACACATCTGACGCTGCCGACGAATTAGACGG
>CABSNS010000166.1:0-3675 GCA_902479105.1 uncultured Collinsella sp.
GTCAGATGTGTATAAGAGACAGGCCCAGTCCGTTATACAAGTAGGAGATACCTATGCCTACCGATTCCCTTCGTGATGCCGCGTTTTGCGATGTTTTGAACCGCGAGCTTGTCTGTGCGCTCGGCTGCACCGAGCCCATTGCCGTTGCCTATGCAGCGGCACTGGCGAGCCAGACGCTCGGTTGCGAGCCCGATCATATGGACGTTGCCTGCTCGGGCAACATCATCAAGAACGTTAAGAGCGTGACCGTGCCCAACTCGGGCGGTATGCACGGTATTGAAGCGGCAGCCGTGCTGGGTGCCGTGGGCGGTGACGCCAAGAGCGCGCTCGAGGTGCTCGAGAGCGTTAACGACGAAGATCGTGCTCGCGTGGCCGAGCTCCTCGCCGATGCCGGTTACTGCGGTGTATCGCTTGTCGAGGGTGTGCCCAACCTCTACATCAAGGTGACTGCCACGGCCGGGGGCCATACCGCGGTCGTCGAGATTACCGATCATCACACCAATGTCACGTGCCATACGCTCGACGGTATTCCGGTATGCGGCAAGTCGGCGGGGGAGTGTGCCGCCTGCGCCGAGCGTGTGGTGGCCGAGCGGGCGGCGGATAAGGCCGACACGCCCATGTCGATTGAGTCCATCATCGACTTTATTGAGGACGGCGACATTGAGGACGCCCGCGCTGCCGTTGAGCGTCAGATTGAGCTGAATGGCGCGATCAGTGCCGAGGGCCTTGCGCACGCTTGGGGCGCCGAGGTGGGCCGCACGCTGCTGGGTGCTCGTGCCGATGACGTCGCCTGCCGTGCCCGTGCCCGTGCAGCCGCCGGGTCCGACGCCCGCATGAACGGCTGCGCATTGCCGGTCGCCATTGTGTGCGGCTCGGGTAATCAGGGCATTACCTGCGCATTGCCCGTCATGGAGTATGCCGAGTACCTGCGTTGCGACCACGAACGCCTGGTGCGCGCCGTGATGCTGTCCGATCTTATCGCCGTGCATATCAAGAGCTATATTGGTGCGCTCTCGGCGTTTTGCGGTGCTATTTGCGCTGCGTGCGGTGCCGGTGCTGCGATTACCTGGCTGTGCGGTGGCACGCGCGAGCAGATTGGCGCGACGGTCTCGAATACGCTCGGTAACGTGGGCGGCATCGTGTGCGACGGCGCCAAGGCGAGCTGTGCCGCCAAGATCTCGGCTGCCGTCGATGCGGCGATTCTGGGCCATGATATGGCCATGCAGGGTCGCGGCTTCCGCGCCGGCGAGGGCCTGATCCAAGATACCGTTGAGCAAACAATCGCCAGTATGGGCTACGTAGGCCGCGTGGGCATGAAGGACACCGACATCGAGATCCTCAACATCATGATCGGCAAAACCCAGGTCTGTTAGGACAGTTCGTCGGCTATTTGGTGCTCGTAGAAGGCTTCGATTACGTCGTTGAAGTCGCGGGCGAAGTCTTCCATGGTTCCGCGCCAGGTGGCTCGGCTGGGCTTGCCTTGGCCCACAAAGGCGGTTTGGATGCCGCAATCGGGGGACGGGAAGTCGCGCTTGGGATCGTTGCCCACCATAAGGACCTCGTGCGGCTCGAGCCCCATCACCTGAAGCTGCTCTAGATAGTAGGTGGCATCGGGCTTGCAGCAGGTGGTGTTTCCCATGTGCGTGACGAGCTCAAAGGGAGCGTCGGCCAGGTCGCCCCAACCCATGCGGCACTCGATGGCCCCCTGGGGAAAGCTGGGGTTGGTAAAGAGCGCACAACGCAGCCCTGCGTCCTGTACGGCCTGGAGCGCGGCGTGTGCGCCCGGCATGGCGTGGGCGTTAATGACATCGTCGTTCTTGTACGGAAGAACTTCGCGGTCATAGTAGGTAAACGCCTCGTAGATGAGGGGATCGGAGAGGCGGATCCCGCATCGGCGCTCGACCTCTTCTTGGTAAAACTCAAGATTGGTGCGATTGTCCGTGCCGCTGCGGCGATTGGCGTTGAGGTCGACCAGGATGGTGCCGAGGCGTGCCATCGTGCCACCGCGGCTGCGGCGCCCGATATCCGCGAGCATCGATGAGACATCCTTAAAATAGCGAAGGATGAACGCGTTGAGGTTGATGCTAAGAAGCGTCTCGTCCATATCGAAAACGACTGCTTTGAGCACGCGGGCACCTTTCTCGTAAATTTGATCTAGAGTCGTTGGCTCCGGATACTTTACCCCAAAGCCAAATGCCTGGCTGGTTATCGTCAAGTTGTGGAGACGTGTGTTCATAAGATTACGAAAAAGTCTCCACACGAGTAAAAAATCGCAGTTCACGCTTGAAATCGAACTCATTTCCCCGTAACCTATACGAACGTGATTGCATAAGCGTCACATTAGTATCTGTCGGCTCCCGAGTGTTCCTAAACGTTGTGTGCTTGTCGCACCCTTCTGTAGGTCCTAGCAATCGGGGCCCCGTAGTTCGAAAGGGGTCCACCTTTGAGTGAGATTCAGAACTCGTCCATTTTCTCTCTTGACGATGTCAATGAGGAGGAGATGAACAACCTCATCGACGGTACGATTACCGACTTTGATGAGGGCGATCTCGTTAACGGCACTGTCGTTAAGATCGAGCATGACGAGGTGCTCGTTGACATCGGATTCAAGTCCGAGGGCGTTATCCCGGTCCGCGAGCTGTCCATCCGCAAGGACGCTAACCCTGCAGACATCGTTGCACTCGGTGATCCCATCGAGGCTCTGGTTCTCCAGAAGGAGGACAAGGACGGTCGTCTGGTCCTGTCCAAGAAGCGTGCCGAGTACGAGCGTGCTTGGAACCGCATCGAGGAGAAGTTCAACTCCGGCGAGAACGTCGAGGGCGAGGTTATCGAGGTTGTCAAGGGCGGCCTGATCCTCGACATCGGCCTGCGTGGCTTCCTGCCCGCTTCCCTCGTCGACCTCCGTCGTGTCAAGGACCTCACCTCCTACATGGGCACCCGCATCGAGGCTCGTGTCATCGAGATGGACCGCAACCGCAACAACGTTGTCCTCTCCCGTCGCGTCGTGCTCGAGGAGTCCCGTAAGGCCGAGCGCTCCGAGATTCTGTCCAAGCTCAAGTCTGGCATGCGTCTCCAGGGCACCGTTTCCTCCATCGTCGACTTCGGCGCCTTCGTCGACCTCGGCGGTATCGACGGCCTCATCCACATCTCCGAGCTCTCCTGGAACCACGTCAACCATCCTTCCGAGGTTGTCAAGGTCGGCCAGGAGGTCGAGGTCGAGGTTCTCGACGTCGATCTCAACCGCGAGCGCATCTCCCTGGGTCTCAAGCAGACCACCGAGGATCCGTGGCGCGCACTGGTCAAGAAGTACCCCGTCGGCGCTATCGTCGAGGGCACTGTGACCAAGCTTGTCCCGTTCGGCGCTTTCGTCGACCTGGGCGAGGGCATCGAGGGCCTGGTGCACATCTCCGAGATGGCCAACAAGCACGTCGACCAGCCTTCTCAGGTCACCCACGTGGGCGACAAGGTTCAGGTCAAGGTCATGGAGATCGACCTCGACCGTCGTCGTATCTCTCTGTCCATGAAGTCCGCTGCTGAGACTCTGGGCGTCGAGATCGAGGTTACCCCGCTTCCTTCCGAGAAGAAGGACGAGGAGACCGACGCCGAGTAAATCGGTTTGACGATCACTTGTTTTAAGGGACCCGTCCGTAATGGACGGGTCCCTTTTTGCATTAC
>CABSNS010000167.1:0-3657 GCA_902479105.1 uncultured Collinsella sp.
TAAGAGACAGCCACGTAGGCTAGGCCGTACCAGTAGATGGTGATGGGGCCCGCCGAGATCGCGACGGGATCAAGCATATGGTAGAAGTCGTTGAGCATATCGGTCCCCCTGCTCCCTACATACAAATGCGGCCGCGGGCCTTGCGCTCGCAGCCGCATATTTGGGCGTAACGTCTATGCGGAGTATGCCGTCCGCAGCTTTCGCATCTTAGAACGGCGCGTACTCGTCGTACAGATCGTTGGTCTCGCCGGAGGCATTGACCTGCTCAACACGGGTAACACCGGGCACATGCTCCTTCAGGATACGCTCGATACCCATGGACAGGGTCAGCGAGCTCATGGGGCAGCCGGCGCAAGCGCCCTGCAGCTCCAGCTTGACAACACCCTCGTCGTCGACGCCCACATACTCCATATCGCCGCCGTCGGCCTGCAGGTTGGGGCGAATCTCTTCAAGAACCTTCTTAAGCAGCTCTTCGTTAACAGCCACAGGGGCTCCTTTCTCACAATAACGCGGGCACGCCCGCGGACAGAAGCTATGTTACTACAGCCATGTACCCGCTCACGAGCCGTCCATGCGCGCAGACACGACTTTCACGAGCAGTCAATTTGGGACGGGGCTCTTTGAGCTGCGTTCGTCGTCAGATAGCGACAACGCATATTACTGTCGAGCCTGTCCCCCGGTACCAATCTGGACATCGACGATGACCTGGCGGTAGCTGATGCCACAGGAGTCGAGAATGCGGCGGCTGATACGGCCGTCATCGGTGTCGGCGTACTTGTTGTCCAGGTAGACGACCTCGCCCACACCCACCTGAGCCAAAATCTTGGCGCAGTCGTGGCACGGGAACAGCGTGACGTAGACCGTGGAACCCTCGAGGTCCTTGAGCGAGCCACGGTAGTTGAGCACGGCGTTTGCCTCGGCATGGACCACGTAGTTGTGCTTGTCCTGCAGCGGGTCGTCGCTCGTACCCCACGGAAAAAAGTCGTCGTTGAGCGCCGAGGGTGTACCGTTGTAGCCCACCGAAAGGATGCGGTGGTTGGTGTTGGCGATGCACGCACCCACCTGCGTGTTGGGGTCCTTGCTGCGGCGCTGCGCGGCGATGGCCACGCTCATAAAGAACTCGTCCCAGCTAATGACGTCCAGGCGCTTGCCTGACGAAGTTTGATGAAGATCGTCCGACATGGCAGACACCTCCGTAATCGCAATAGTTTGACCCATTGTAGCAGGTGAAAGGTGGGGGCGTTTGTCCCACCGGCGCCCTCACTTTTACACGCGGCGGGGCTTTTGGTTGATGCGGTAGAGCTCGGCGAGACCCCGCAGCGTCAGTGCGTCATCTACCGTCAGGCTGTGGCCGACCAACGCCGCGAGTGCCTCGGCATCATCGCCGGTAATTACGATGGGCACGTCGCCCTCCCCCGCGGCCTTGGTCGCGCGCATCTCGGCGAGCACCATGTCGAGCATGCCGTCGATGCGGGCCACCTCGCCCAAGACCACGCCCGAGCGCATGGCCTCGCGCGTGTTGCGGCCGATGACGTGCGTTGGCGCCGAAGGCTCGACCTGCGGCAAACGCGCCGCAGCGGCCGAAAGCGACCGGGCACCGAGCGCCAGACCCGGCGCGATGACGCCGCCCACAAAGGTTCCGCACGCGTCGATGACCTCAATATTGGTCGTCGTGCCCAGGTCGATCACGATGCACGGAGAGCCGTAGACGGCACGGGCCGCCACGGCGTCGGCAATGCGGTCGGGGCCGATCTCGGCCGGGTCGTCGTAGTGGACGGGCATGCCGGTCTTAAGTCCCGGTCCCACCGTGAGCACGCGTCCCGTGCAGGTACGGGAAAGCGCCGCCTTCCACGGGCGCTCGAGCGCCGGTACCACGCAGCTCAGCACTGCGGCCGCGGGAACGAGTGCACCCGGCATGCCCGCATCGGCTGCCAGTGCGCACATGACCTGCGCGAGCCTCATGCGCGCTTCGTCGGCTGTGATGCTCGACGGCGTCGTGATCTCGCACGTCGCAAGCGGGCATTCCTGCGCCGCAGCCGAATCCTCGGCAAACAGACCAAAGCGAATGAACGTGTTACCCACGTCGACCGTCAATATGTATGCGCACCCATTAAGCATCGTCGGCGCTCCTTTCGTCTGCCCAGCAGTATATCGCCTACCTAAACCAGTCATCCCAAAATGACTAGCTTGCGGCTATACTGGTGCGCGGTCGCGCGCGAGCTCATGCGGCGGCCCTTGGTAACCCGACTTCCCGCGCCGCATCCGTAGCGGCGCTCCCGGGGGAAGCGGATATACGCAAAGGAGTTCAATATGAGCAATCCCTCGAACCGCGCCTCGATGCGCGGGCAACTCACGCTGCGCGGTGTCGTCATCGGCGTCCTTGGCTGCGTGATCATCACGGCAAGCTCGGCCTACACGGCCCTCAAGATGGGCGCCCTCCCCTGGCCAATCATTTTCGCTGCCGTCATCTCGCTGTTCTTCCTTAAGCTCATGGGCAACGCCAGCCTCAACGAGGCCAACGTCACCCACACCATCATGTCCGCGGGCGCCATGGTCGCCGGCGGCCTGGCGTTTACCATCCCGGGCGCCTGGATGCTGGGCTATGCCGACCAGATCAGCTGGCTCGACATGTTTATCGTGGCGCTCGCCGGCACCATCCTGGGCCTGCTGGCCACCGCGCTCATCCACCGTCACTTTATCGTGGACGCCGCGCTGGAGTTCCCCACCGGCAACGCCGCAGCTCAGACCCTACGCGCCACCGAGGCCGGCGGCAAGACCGGTAAGCAGCTCTTTGGCTCCATGGCCATCGCAGGCATCTACAGCGTGCTGCGCGACGCCCTGGGCGTGGTGCCCAGCATGCTGTGCACGCTCAACATCCCCGGCGTGACCTTTGCCATCTACAACTCGCCCATGCTGCTGTCCATCGGCTTCCTCGTGGGCTTCGCCCCGGTCGCTTTCTGGTTTGCCGGCGCCCTGTTGGGCAACTTTGGCATCATCGTGGGCGGCACCGCTGCTGGCCTGTTCGATATTGTGACCGCGCAGGGTATCGTCAAATCCCTCGGTATGGGTCTTATGATGGGCTTTGGCGTCGCCGTCGTCCTCAAGGACATCCTGCCGCAGGTCGCCGGTATCGTCCGCGGTCTTGCCGCCGACAGCTCCACCGACACCGACGAGCAGTCGCTTATCTCGGGCTCTCTTAAGCTCGACGCCGGCATCATCGGCCTGGGCGCTGCCGCCATCGCCGTGATCGTTGCCATCGCGCTCGACCTTGGTCCCGTTCCGGCCGTCATCGTGACGCTGTTCACCTTTGTCACCACCATCATGAGCGCACAGAGCTGCGGCCAGACGGGCATCGACCCCATGGAGATCTTTGGCCTCATCGTTATGCTCATCGTGGCTGCCTTTGCACAGATCGCTCAGGTTAAACTGTTCTTTATCGCCGGCATCGTGGCCGTAGCGTGCGGCCTTGCGGGCGACGTCATGAACGACTTTAAGGCCGGCGCCGTGCTGGGCACCAACCCGCGTGCACAGTGGGTCGGCCAGGCCATCGGCGGCATCGTGGGCGCCCTGGTCGCTGCCGCCGTCATGGTCGCGCTCGTAACCGCCTATGGTCCGGACGCCTTTGGACCCGACAAGAGCTTTGTGGCCGCGCAGGCA
>CABSNS010000168.1:0-3605 GCA_902479105.1 uncultured Collinsella sp.
GTGTATAAGAGACAGGTTTGAGCACGCGGTGCACCACCAGATCGGGGTAGCGACGGATGGGACTCGTAAAGTGACAGTAGCACGGCGCGGCGAGCGCAAAGTGGCCCTCGTTGCGCGGCTTGTACAGCGCGCGCTGCATGCTGCGCAGAAGCAGCGTGTTGACGAGCGGTGCGTTGGCCGTACCGGCGGCAGCATCGACTGCAGCCTGCAGCTCATCGGGACTCCCCAGGGCAATACCGGCAGCACGGCGATCGTCGATGATGCCCAGCTGCGCCAGCGCAACGGCGGCACCGTGCAGGCTATCGGGGCTCGGATCCTCATGCACGCGATAGCAGGCCTCGATATCACGGTCTGCCAGCCACTCTGCAACGCACTCGTTGGCTAGCAGCATGGCTTCCTCGATAAGCGACGTGGCACACGAACGTTCACGCGCCACAATCTGCACGGGCACTCCGTCCTCATCCAATAGAGCGCGAATCTCGGCCGTGTCAAAATCGACTGAGCCGCGGGCGCGACGGATACGACGGCGAAGTTCGGCGAGTTCGTTAGCGGCGACAAGGAAATCGCCGAGGTCGATGTTGTAGCCGCGGGCGGCCTCCTCGCACGCAAGACCGCGCTCAAGCGCTTCCTCGCGCGAGGTCTCGGCAGCCGCAACATCCTCGGCTGCACCCTCCAGCACCGAATACTCAACCGCGCCGGCACGCACCAGCAGCGCCTCGGCGCCGTCATAGTCCATACGCACACGCGAGCGAATCACGCTGGGATACGGATCGTAATGCCGCACGCGACCCTGCGCATCGAGCTCGATATCGACGGTAAACGCAAGACGGTCCTCGTCAGGGCGAAGCGAGCACAGGTCACAGGACAGGCGTTCGGGCAGCATGGGAAGCACGCGATCGGCCAGATACACCGATGTCGTACGATGGCGAGCCTCAAGATCGATATGCCCGTCCCAAGCCACATAGTGTGAAACGTCGGCGATATGCACACCCAGCTTGTAGCCACCCTCGGGCGTGCGCTCCAACGAAATGGCATCGTCAAAGTCGCGCGCGTCGACCGGGTCGATCGTGATGACAAAGCGGTCGCGCAGATCGCGGCGGAGCGGGTCCTTAAGCGCCGCGGACACATCGAGCGAAAGCCCCTCGGCCTCGTCCAGCGCGGCCTCGGGATAGCTATCGGTATAGCCGTAACGCGCCATCACATATTGAACGCCCAAATCGGGCGCGTCATCTCCGCCAATGCGGCGTTCGATCGTCACGGTGCCCGATTCCAGGCGCGTCGGGTAGGTCAAAATGCGCGCGACAACGGCATCACCCGGGTGGACGCCCAGACGATCCGCCGAGGTATCCTCGGGCAGAATGAAGAAGTCGGCCTTCAGGCGCGAATCGAGCGGCTCGATCACACCGAGCGGACCAGCGGTCTGGTACGTACCCACCACGCTTATGGCTGCGCGCTCAACCACGCCTTCGATCACGGCGCGCCGCTCACCGTGCGGGCTGTTCTTAATGCTCACGGCAACGGTATCGCCATCCATGATCTCGCGCTTACCGCGGCCCATAACCTTGTAGTCGCCGCTCTCGGTTATGACATAGGCGCCATGCTCATGGAGCTGCACGCGCCCGGTCAGGCTCGGACGGCGTTCGCTGCGCACCGGCCCGCGCTTATTGCGAGCTCCACGCTTATGCTTGTTATTGCGCCCCATGGCGCCTCCTAACTATCGATTGCGAACTCCAAAGAGTCTACCCAAATCATCCCTAGGGGACGGAGGAAAACGGATCACATAGATAGACCAGCGCCACGATGATCCGTTTCCCCCGTCCCCTAGGGATCAAAAAACGGGCCGCCCCATAAGAGACGACCCGTTGGAAGGGATGAATTCCAGGCATGCCTACACGCGCAGGTAGCGGCGCATGGCGATGGCAGAACCAAAGAGACCGATAATCACGCCGACCAGAATCAGCGCAGCATAGGTCACCAGGTAGTACTGCATCGGCAGGGCAAACGACATCCAGCCGATGCTCTCCTGCAGACGCGGAATCATCAGATTGCGTAGCAGCTCCAGAACGCCGATGGAAAGCAGCGAGCCCAAAATGGCCTGCAGCACGCCCTCGGTGATAAACGGGCCGCGAATGAAGCCGTTGCTGGCGCCGACCAGACGCATAATCGCAATCTCACGACGACGCGCCGTGATGGACAGGCGAATCGTGTTGTTGATGAAGATGAATGCGATAAAGGTCAGAAGGCCAACGAGCACCACGGCGGCAATACGGATGTAGTTGGTCACCTGGAACAGGCGGCTTACTTCCTCCTGGCCATACAGTACGCTCGCGTTGACGTCGCCGTCGTCCGCGATCTTTTGGAAGTCGGCATTCTTCTTGAGCTTCTTGGCCGTGCTCTCGACCTGAGACGGATCGTCCATCTCAATCGCAAACGAGGCGGGCAGCGGGTTCTGGCCGTCGAGCGCGCTCATGGTGGCGTCGGCGTTACCCGACATCTTGCTCGTATACTCGGCCAGCGCGTCGTCCTTGTCCTTATAGGTCACGGACTTGACGTTATTCCATGTCTTAAGCTCGGCCTCAAAAGCCTGAACATCGGCCTGATCGGCGTCATCGCTAATGAACGCGTTGATGACAACCTGATCCTCGACGGTGCCGATCACGGAGTTCAGCATCGCGGAGCCCATGATGAACAGGCCGATGATAAACAGCGAAAGGAAGATCGTGATGACGGCGCCGAGCGAGGTAGTCCAGTTACGGAAGAAGTGGCTGATTGCCTCTTTGAAGGAGTAGCCCACGTTAGTTGGTGCCATAGTTGCCGTAACCTCCCCTCTCCTGGTCGCGGATAACGTGGCCGCCCTCGAGGGCGATCACGCGACGGTGCATGCTATCGACCATCTCGCGGTCGTGCGTGGCGACGATCACGGTGGTGCCGGTGCGGTTAATACGCTCGAGCAGCTTCATGATTCCCAGCGAGATCGCCGGGTCGAGGTTGCCCGTCGGCTCGTCGCAGATCAGCAGCGGCGGACGGTTGACCATAGCGCGGGCGACGGCGACGCGCTGCTGCTCGCCACCGGAAAGCTGGTCGGGCAGCGAGTCCATCTGATCGGCCAGACCGACCAGACGCAGCACCTCGGGCACCTGGCTGCGAATGACGCCCTTGGGCTTGCCGATGCACTGCAGGGCAAACGCCACGTTTTCGTAGGCGGTTTTTTGCGGCAGAAGCTTAAAGTCCTGGAACACGGCGCCAATCTGGCGGCGCAGGAACGGAACCTTGCGGTTCTTGATCTTCATGAGGTCCTGACCGGCAACCAGGATGCGGCCGCTCGTCGGCTTGACGTCACGGTTGAGCGTCGACAGCAGCGTGGTCTTACCCGAGCCGGAGTGACCGACCAGGAAGACGAACTCGCTCGGATAGATCTCGATGTTGATGTCGTCGAGTGCAGGCTTGTTGGGCTGTGCCGGATAGATCTTAGTGACATGCTCCATAAGGATGACGGGCTCGACACCGGCCTGCTTGGCCATCTTCTTGCGGCTGGCCTGCGGATCGATGGGCGCAAACACCGACGTAAAATCGGGGTTGTTGAGCGCGTTATCGAGGCTTGCGAC
>CABSNS010000169.1:0-3604 GCA_902479105.1 uncultured Collinsella sp.
CGAGATGCTCAGGAGTCTCGTGGGCTCGGAGATGTGTATAAGAGACAGAGCCCGCCCTGGGAACGTTTTGCTACGACCATGATTGCGGTGGCCGTCTCCATGGGCGACCGCGCGCCATCGTGCACGCGCCTGAGCACGGCGGCCGCGCGTATAGCCCCCTGACGAGATCGGTTCTCATTGCAATAAGCAATCAAGTCGGCAACGGTATACCTCTGCCCCATCTCGATATAATCGTCTGTCGACAGATGATTCAAATGGTATCGGGCGCAGATTTCGTAGCCATATTCCAGCTGCTCGGGCTCACTCATCCACGAACCCGCTTGGACAAAGCACATGGCCTCATCAACCACTAGAAGGCCCTCTGCCACCTCGATAAGATGGCCTGGAGGTACCGGCGCTCCAAACACGTGGCACCTAAATCCAGCCGGCGTCGAGCGCTCAAAATCGAAGTTGACGAGCGTATCGATATGATCGAGCTCTTCTCGTGGAATACCAAGAGAAACCAGATGGTCGGCAACAATCCCAACCGCCGTTGAAGCCCTCAGCCCCTTGGCATCGAGTCCCAATTTGGGCAGGCTCGCGGTCGGTTCCGCCTCGTTAGCAAGCGAGTCCTCATCGTATAGACTGCTTGCTCGCGAGAGCGACTCGGACGGGCGCGCCACGTTGTGGTACAGCCAGGCAGTCTTATGGGACAGGACGATCGGCAGGTCCATGAGCCCTCCAATGGAGTCGGATAACCAACCTTATTCCCCTGCTCACGGGTCCGCACACCTTCGTGCGCAAGAAAGCGATTCCACCCGGTCGAGTGGCAGAAAAACCATCACAACATTCGATGCTTTTCCCGTTTTTGGCAAAAAACGTCGAATGTTGTGATGGTTTGAGGCGAGGTAAGGGGCACGGAGGGGTCAAAGCATCGTGCTCGAACGGGTTAATCCAACTCTTTTAAGCCATGCGCCAGCTGCCAGTACTCGCCGTGCTGGGCGAGCAGCTCTTCGTGCGTGCCGCGCTCGATGATGCGGCCGTGTTCGAGGACCATGATGGCGTCGGCGTCGCGGACAGTGGACAGGCGGTGCGCGATCATAAAGGTGGTGCGTCCGCGCATGATGCGGTCCATACCGCGCTCGATGAGCTTTTCGGTACGCGTGTCAATGGAGCTCGTGGCCTCGTCCAGGATGAGCACCGGCGGGTCGGCCACGGCCACGCGCGCGATGGCGAGCAGCTGGCACTGGCCCTGCGACAGGTTGGCGCCATCGGCCGTGACCGGTGTGTCGTAGCCCCGCGGCAGGCGGCGGATAAACGAGTCGGCGCAGGCGGCCTCGGCAGCGGCGCGCACCTCCTCGTCGGTCGCGTCGAGCTTGCCAAAGCGGATGTTCTGCGCAATGGTGCCGCTAAACAGGTGCGTGTCCTGCAGCACAATGCCGAGCGACCCGCGCAGGCTGGCCTTGGCAATGTGCTTGACGTCGACGCCGTCGTACGTGATCTCGCCGTCATCGACCTCGTAGAAGCGGTTGATGAGGTTGGTAATAGTCGTCTTGCCGGCGCCCGTCGAGCCCACAAACGCGATCTTTTGCCCCGGCTTGGCAAACAGGTTGAGATCCGTGAGCACACGGGTGCCCGGCACGTAGGAAAAGTCCACGGCATGGAAGCGCACGTCGCCGGCAAGCGGGACCAAGCCGCACGTGAGCTCGGTGCCGTCGGCAGCCACCGCGCGGCCCGACTCATCAACGGCTGCCACGTCATGCAGATGCCCATACGCGCCCACGCCCTGGCCCTCGGGAATCTTCCACGCCCACGCGGCGTCGCCCGTCTGCACCAGCTCCACGCAGCCCTCGTCCACCTCGGGCTCAAGGTCCATAGCCGCAAACAGGCGCTCGGCACCGGCCAACGCGTTGAGCAAGAAGTTGCCGAGCTGCGTAAACTGGTTGATGGGCATGGCGGCCTGGCGCACAAAGACCAGGTAGCTTGCAAGTGCGCCCACATCGGCGAGCCCCTTGATGCAGAGCATGCCGCCCGCCACGGCGACGATGGCATAGTTGACGTAGCCAATCACGACGGTCATGGGCACCATGGAGTTGGCATAGCTCACGGCGGCGGTGCCGGTGCGGCGAAGCTCGTCGTTGCGGCAGGTGAAGCCGGCGACATTCGCTGCCTCACGGTTAAAGACCTTGATGACCTTTTGACCCGAGACCATCTCTTCGATATATCCGTCCAGGTCGCCAAGCGATGCCTGCTGGGCAGCAAAGAAACGCTTAGAGCGCGCGCCCGAGTAGCGCGCATACAGCACAATGGCCGCATCGCACACGAGTGTGATAATCGTGAGCTGCCAGTTAAGGATGATGAGCATAGCCGTGGTGCCCACAACCTGAATGGCGGCCTGAATCACGTTGGCAAAGCTGTTGTTAAGCGCCTCGGAGACGGTGTCGACGTCGTTGGTGAAAAAACTCATGATGTCGCCCGAGCGCGTGCTGTCAAAATAACTGAGCGGCAGCGTCTGGATGTGCGCGAACAGGTCGCGGCGAATATCGGACACCACGTGTTGGGCCGCGCGCACCATGATCTGTGAGTAGCCCAGGGCCGAGAGCACGCCCGCGGCGTAGATGATCGCCGTCAGGATGACCTGCTTGGCGAGCAGTTCCTCCCCGCCCGTGGCCAAACCGTTAACGATGGGGCGCACCATGTAGGTGCCGGCGAGGCTCGCGATGGCGGCAACGGAGGCGAGCACGCCCACCGCGAGCAACGAGAACTTGGCATGCCCCATGTAGGAGAGCAAGCGGCGCACAGTGCGCTTGAGGTCGGCCGGGCGTGCTTGGGCTGCGGTCTTAGGCATGACGCTCACCCCCTTCCAAGGGCGATCCGCATGCGACGGAGGAAAACGGATCATTCGCGCAACCATCGTCGCTGCCGTCGCCGGCGTCCGCGTTCCTCGCAAACTCCATCTGCGAGGCATAAATCTCCTGGTATATGTTGTCGCCCGCTAGCAGTTCCTCGTGCGTGCCCACGCCGTGGACACGACCGTCGTCCAATACCACAATGCGATCGGCATCCATGACACTCGCGATGCGCTGGGCGATGATGAGCACGGTCGTATCGGAAATCCGGGCGATGTGCTCGCGAATCTTAGCGTCGGTCGCCATATCGACCGCGCTGGTGGAGTCATCAAAAATGAGCACGCGCGGATGCTTGAGCAGCGTGCGCGCGATGCACAGGCGTTGCTTCTGGCCACCCGAGACACCGGCGCCGCCTTGGCCCAACTCGCCGTCCAGCCCGCCGATGCGATCAAGGAACTCGTCCACGCACGCCGCGCGGCAAGCCGCGAGGAGTTCATCGTCCGACGCCTGCGGATTGCCCCACTGCAGGTTCTCGCGCACGGTACCCGTAAACAGCACATTCTTTTGCAGCACAATGCCCACAGCGTCGCGCAAGGCGGCGAGGTCGTAGTCGCGCACGTCGTGTCCGCCCACAAGCACGGCGCCTTCGGTGGCGTCGTACAGGCGCGCAATCAGCTGCACAAGCGAGCTCTTGCCCGAGCCCGTGCCGCCGAGGATGCCCACCGTCGAGCCGCTCTCGATGCGAAGGTCGATATGCTGGAGCCTGTCTCTTATAC
>CABSNS010000170.1:0-3596 GCA_902479105.1 uncultured Collinsella sp.
TGTCGTGCAAGATATTCGTATCGCCCAGGTGCAGGTCGGCGGTAAACCACATCATCGTCTCTGTCCTCATTTCGCAACGCGTATAAGACCTGTTTAGTATACAGACGCGGCGATGAGACAGTCACCCAAAGAGCCCGCCGAACAGACCTCGGCGACGCTTGTCCTGCTTTTTCGAAGCGTCATCCCGCGTCTTCTTGCCCTGCCGCTTCTTACGGTCCTGCTCCAACTCATCGTCATCGAGTAGCATATCCCACTCAAACGGATCGTCTGTCAGATCGAACAGGTCATCGTCATCAAACACGTGCGCCTCCATTACCGATTAGCGAGCATCCACAACGTAGTTGAGAAGTCTACGGGCCCGTGCGGACACAAATTCATCCTGTCTGCGTCTTTCAATCGTTTGCCGCAACGCTTGCACAACGGAACGCTTGCAGATAAGATAGGAACACGGATGGCACCCGTGGCAGCGGGTCTTGCCAACTCCGATACACGTTTTCATCGTGAGAAGTGGCCGTCTTCGCTTACGCGGGGGCGGCTATTTCATTCGGCCGATAAACAGACCGAGTTCGATAGCCGCAATCAACAACGCCAATAACGAAATAACATCGCTTACGTTCATACCAAATCCCTTCTAAAGGGAGTTGGCCCATCCGTGCTCCATAACAGTAGTCTAACGCAAAATGCAGGTAATAGGAACACTTGTTCGTATTACCTGCGCCCTTTTCTAATGCACAAACATGCGCACGAACTTGTGCTTCCAGCTTGCGTAGGGCGCATACCGAAACGGCACGTCCAGCCAAGTTGCCTTGTTCACGATGCTCTTCTTGTGGCTAAACGTATCGAAGCTCTCGCGTCCATGGTACTGCCCCATACCGCTCGCGCCCATGCCGCCAAAGCCCATATGGCTCGTAGCCAAGTGCATGATCGTGTCGTTGACACAGCCACCGCCAAAGGGCACGTAACGCACGAAGCGCTGCTGAACTGCGCGATCCTGACTAAAGATATACAGGGCCAGCGGCGTCGGACGATCCGTAATAAACGCTTCGGCCTCGTCTAGGCTCTCAAACGTCAGCACCGGCAAGATGGGACCGAAGATCTCCTCCTGCATCACGGCGTCATCGGGGCTCACGCCGTCTAGGATCGTCGGCTCAATCTTGAGCGACGACTCGCGCGCCGTGCCTCCCAGCACGACCTTATCGGGATCGATCAGCCCGCGCACGCGCGCAAAATGCTTAGCATTGACGATATGCCCGTAATCCTCGTTATCGAGCGGATGCTCGCCAAACATACGGCGGACCTCTTCCTTGATGAGGCCCAGCAGCTCGTCGTGCACGCGCGTATCGACCAGCAGGTAGTCGGGCGCCACGCAGGTCTGCCCTACGTTGAGCCATTTGCCAAAGGCGATACGCCGTGCCGCGACCTTCAAGTTTGCCGTCGCATCCACGATGCAGGGGCTCTTGCCGCCCAGCTCAAGCGTCACGGGCGTGAGGTTTTTACTCGCGCGCTCCATGACGAGCTTGCCGACCGGAACGCTACCGGTAAAGAAGATCTTGTCCCAGCACTCATCGAGCAACGCTTCGTTCTCGGCGCGCCCGCCCTCGACAACCGTCACCAGGCGCGGATCAAATGCCTCTTCACAGATTTGCTTGAGCACCGCGCTCGATGCCGGAGCATAGGCACTCGGCTTGATGACCACGGTATTGCCCGCGGCAAGGGCGCCGGCGAGCGGCTCGAGTGTTAGCAAAAACGGGTAGTTCCACGGAGCCATGATGAGCGTGACGCCATAGGGCACGGCTTGCGTTTTGCACGCGCTCACGGCGTTGGCAAGGTCACACGGACGCAGGCGCGGACGACTCCATCGAGCCACGTGAGCGATCTGATGACGAATCTCGGAAAGCGACGTGCCGATCTCGCACATATATGCCTCGTCATGCGACTTTCCCAAATCGGTCTTGAGTGCATGGGCAATATCGGCCTCGTGCGCCCGTACCGCATCGCGTAAACTCACGAGCGCGCGACGTCGAACATCGACATCAAACGTAGCGTGCGTTTTAAAATAAGTGCGCTGATCGCCGACGATGCGCGCAATTTCCTCGGTGTTCATGGCACCCTCCTAGTTCTCGTCCTCAAACATACCACCCGCGACGACCTCGTACATACGCTCGAGCTCCAAGCGGTCCATCAAAAGCGGAACGGGGTACAGCGGATTGGCCTCGGCATCGGCATGCGCCGCCATTTGCGGAATATCGGAACGGCGAATACCCAAGACATATTTGGGGATTCCCAGGGCCTCGTTCATGCGGTCGACCCAATCGATAAAGGCCTCGGCCGCAAGACTTTCCTGCGCGGTAGCCGGCGCAATGCCCGCCATGCGAGCAAGATCGGCAAGCTTGGGGGCGGCGGCGTCACCATAAGCGCGAAGCATGTGCGGCAGGATGATCGCGTTGGCCAAACCGTGCGGAATTCCGTATCGGCCGCCTAGACTGTGCGCGATGGCATGAACGTATCCAACATAGGAGCGCGTAAAGGCAACTCCCGCCTTATACGCCGCCGAAAGCATATTGCGACGCGCACGCATGTCGTCGCCATGCTCATAGGCCTCGAGCAAATTGTCGTGGATGAGCTGCACCGCCTGTCGTGCCATCTTGCGCGTATAGGGCGTGGTGCTTCGCCCGATAAAGGCCTCGACGGCATGCGTCAGGGCGTCCATACCCGTCTGCCCCGTAATGGAGGCGGGCAGACCGCGCGTAAACTCGGGGTCGTGCACCGCAAAGCGCGGAATAAGCACAAAGTCGTTAATGGGGTACTTGTAGTGCGTCTCGTCATCGGTAATTACCGCCGCAAGTGTGACCTCGCTTCCCGTGCCTGCCGTGGTGGGGACGGCGATGAGCAGCGGCAGGCGACGATGAATCCGCAGCAGGCCGCGCATCTTGTTGATGGGCTTGTTTGGCTGCGCAATGCGTGCGCCTACGCCCTTGGCGCAGTCCATGGCTGATCCTCCGCCAAAGCCGATAATGGCCCGGCAGGCACTCTCTCGATACAGGGACGCCGCTTCCTCCACGTTTGAAACCGTGGGGTTTGTACGCGTTTCGGCATAGACCGTAACGCCAATCCCCCTGGATGCGAGCGCCGCCTCGAGCGGTGCCGTGAGCCCCAGACGGGCAATGCCGGGATCCGTCACGATAAGGACCTTCTGGATCGAGCGCTTTTGAAGCACCGCGGGCACATCCTCGGCATGCTCTAAAATGCGCGGCTCGGTATAGGGCAGGATCGGCAATGCAATGCGAAAAACCGTCTGATATGTTCGGCACCAGGCACGACGGGCTAGATGCATAAAGGAAACTCCTTCATTTGTTGATAGGTCAACATTTGCTCGCCCGATTGTACTCAGCAAAGATCGCAGACGGCCTCCCAATCGTTAATCAATCAACATCTTCATATCTCGAAATTGTTTTATTAAAAATCATTCCTAATAGGCTTCACATTTGGTTGCATTTATGGATAATAGAACTCGTCAAGACGCACGTCCGGAGAGGGCCCTTACGGGACCTGTCTCTTATACACATCTCCGAGCCCACGAGACTCCTGAGCATCTC
>CABSNS010000171.1:0-3593 GCA_902479105.1 uncultured Collinsella sp.
GAGATGCTCAGGAGTCTCGTGGGCTCGGAGATGTGTATAAGAGACAGGTAGATGGGCATGCTCACGTCGATGGAGGGGATCTCGACCCAGCTCATCATGGGGTCGCGGTCAAAGATGAGTTGCTGGGCGTAGGGCTCGATCTGGTCGGCGGGAAGCTCGGTGGCCTCGCCCGCCAGCTGCTCGTTAAAGGAGCGAGCCTGGAGCAGGATGCGCTCGCGCTCCTCGGCAGACAGCGCGTCCACGGTGCTGGACACCGTGCTGATCTGGTTGAACACGCCCGAGGCCTCGAGCCGGTCCAAAATCCACGGCCAGGTCATAAGGCCCACGCCAATAAGGATGATGACGATGGTGATGAGCCGGTCGGCCCAGCGCGGCAGCCGCTTGCGGCGGCGCTTGGGCTTTGGTTGAGGTTTGGGCTGAGGGCTTGAGCCGCCGTTGTCCGCGGCGTTATTGCTCTTCATATGTTTGGCGCCCTGCACCATCGCCGGTCACTCCTCTACAGCTCAGGTTGTCTAAACAAATAATAGCCGATTAGCGAGCTTCCGCGCCGGACAACGCCGCTAGACTGCACCGTCCAGTCGAGGATAAGCCCGCATTTGCGTTTTCAAAATGTCCCGAATCGGTTGGGCGATTCGGGATACAATGTCAATAGGAAACGACGCATCCCGCGTAAGTGTTCGAAAGCGCGGGCGACCAGTTTCCGACGTTGTTAAATGCCCGGGCCTCTAACCCCGGGCATTCTTATTTGCGCTTGTTACGGCGCAAATGCCTTCTACCGTCCGCACCGCGCGTGCGCCTACGGACCTTAAACCGAACCTCATACGAGTCAAGAAACGCGATGACGAACGAGCCCACCGCCGCGAGGGCGGCGAGCGCGTTAAGGAATTTCAGCATATGGTGACCTCCGATCGAGTCGTCGGCCGCCCGCGCACGGAATGCGTCGCAAAGCCATTTTACTGCGAGCGTATGCACCCACAGCTGGTAAACGCAATAATTGCAAACATCTGTTCGATATTCATACGCTTAATCCATCGAGCAATGGAGGCTGGCTGCGTTATCCAAAAAAACGGGGCAGACTCCAGTGCGGAGTCTGCCCCGAAAAAAGATTGGCAAAGCAAGAACGTCGATGGACGAGAAAAGTGTCCGCAAGTCTCATGGCCAACACATCCCACCTGCCAAAGGGATGGGTGAGCGAGCGTTACTCCTGCTCGGACTCCTCAGCCTGCTTACGGCTGCGGATGAGGTGCGCCACGCCGATGCACAGCACCGCGCCACCAGCGATCCAAGTGAAGGTCACGCCGTTGAGACCGGTGAGCGGGAGGTTGGAGCCCTTCTTATCGGTAACGGTGAGGTAAACCATGCCGTTAGTGGCGTTGGCGGAAGTAACGAGACTTTGATCGTCTGCGTCATCCACTGTAAGCTCAGGGTTGACCACTTCAGTGTTGCTCTCAGTAAGGCTGCCGCGCTTAATGGTGAACGTGATGCCTTTGTCGCCGTGAGAGTTATCGTAGCCAGGTGCGGGCGTGACCTCTGTGAGGACATAAGTGCCCTCATCGAGACCGACAACGTTAATCTTGCCCTCTTCGTTCGTGGTGAGCTTGGCAGCCTCGGCGTTCGCCTGCTTTACTCCGTTAGCATCAATGTACTTATCCTCGACAGTGTCGCCGTTCTTTTCCTGAAGCTTAAACACAACCCCAGAGAGCTTCTTAGGAGTTTCCTCATTACCAACCTTGGTGACGTCAATGCCGTAGGTGTAATCGTAGGCAGGGTGCTCGACGGTGGTGCCGGTGCCGACATCATGCGGGTTGTTAGAGTAGGTCAGAGTGACGGTGTTCTTTTGACCTTTGCCGAGCATGCCGGCGCTAACCTTCGTGGGGTCAAGCCTTGCCTTATAGTTCACATAGACCTTTGATTTGCCGTCAACGTTAATGAGTGCGCCCTTGGTGTCATCTTCGTTTTTCGCATAGGCGTTTTTCAGATTTGAGAACGAAACCACAAGCTTGCCATCTGCATACTCTTTGCTGTAGCTATCAGGATGAACAACCTGATTGCCAATCTTGACCTCGACAACGGGATCATTGCCGTCAAGTTCGGGCACCATCGTAGAAGGCAGCTCATCTGTAAAGGTATAGCTGTACTCATTATAAGTATTGATGTTGCTGGCCACGGTACCTGCAAGCTGATACTCAACCAGCTGATCGGATGCAGAGTCCGCAACCCTATTGGGCGCCTCGAAGACATTTTTACTCTTATCAGTCACAAAGCTGCCATTATTGTCGTCCTTGACGGCCTTGGTCAAGTTGGGGACGTCTTTTTTGGGTGTAACGTTTACGCCCTCACCGCCGACGATAGTAAAGATTGGGGAGGTGTAGGCATCGATATTACCGTTAGCCGTATCGGTATCTTTAGTCGAACCAACACTTGCAGTCACAAAGAGCCAGTAGCCAGACTCCAAGCCCGTAAAGTTACCAGTAGTGGATGACTGCCAACCAAGCGTCGAATCGGTAGCGCCCGCATTCTCCAAAGCCTCGGCGATCTTGTCCAGTGTACTACCAGTATCAACGTTGGCGTTGTTGCCAGCATTATTATTAATGAAAGCAATCCACTCCTGAACGCTCGCGTTCCCCGTAGGAGCTCCTGCAACACCTGAGAACTTGTCAGTGATAGCCTTTTTGACTTTTGGCGAAGCCCAATCGATGTCGGAAAGCGTCTTATCCCCAGTGGAATCCCAGACTCCCTCGCTCTTCTGGTCCTGCGTAACCTTAGCCTTGAAAATCTTGATACCCTTAAAGGTCGTATCCTTGTAGATCTCCTCATTAATCGTCACGTTGCCACTCGTCGTAGCCACCGGCGTACCCGCCGCAAACGCCATGGTCACCGGCGCCATCACGCCGCCGAAGCTCAGGGCTGCCGTGAGGCCGGCGGTTACTGCCAGGCGTGCGATGTTCTTGTTCATGTGCATCTTCTTTCCTCTGCTTTCTACTTTGTAACTCATTCGATCGATCATCATCTGTCTGTGTCTTAGCATCTGCTTCGTTACGTCTCGCCCCGCTCTCTGTGGGGCTGCCAGCTACTCTTTATGGCTGCCACCTCCCCGCTTGACCAGGAGCGCGACCACGATGAGCGCGGCTCCGGCGACCGCTGCGGCGGCCGCGGCGTACATTGCCATATCGCCAGTCGAGGGCATAAAGCCTCCGGTGGTAATGCTAGGGGGTGTGCCAGTGGGCGTGTTGATGAGCGACGCCTCCAGGCTGCCCGTCGACCCGTCCGCGCTGTCGGCGCGCAGGGGCGACTCGGCCGTGATGGTGAGCTTGGGTTTGGCGGCGGCCACCTGGTCGACATCCAGGCCCTCGGCCTTGACCGTCACGGAGCGCGTGCCCTCAAAGGCGGTGTAGCCCTTGGGCGCCTTGAGCTCGCGGACCTCCAGCTTGCCCGAGTCCACGCCCGAGACGGTCACGCGACCGTCCTCGCCCGTGGTGACGGTGGCCTTGCCCTCTGCATCCCACGTGCCGTCAGCCGCTAGCGTGCGGCCGCGGTCGTCGGCGATGCTCAGGACCGCCCCGGGCCTGTCTCTTATACACATCTGACGCTGC
>CABSNS010000172.1:0-3554 GCA_902479105.1 uncultured Collinsella sp.
GTCGGCAGCGTCAGATGTGTATAAGAGACAGCTCACGGAGATGCTATCGCCACGGGCGACCACATGAGCGCGAACCAAACTCTCGAGCGCACGAAGGACGCCGTCGCCGGCGCCCAAAACGCGCGAGGGATCAATCCCCTCGGGAACGGTAAGTCTAATCTTCGAGGCTTCCATGAACCTCCCTGCGTGCATGGACCAAGCCGGAATCATCGACTCCGATGATAGCAACATCGAGCAGGCACGGGGCTGTAAGTCCACAGGTATCGTCAAGACGGGCATGATGGAACGAGCCGAGCGTCAGGTTGTCGCCATACTCGAGCACAGCACGCTCGACCGTGCCCACGCGACGGCGAGCGTCGGCAATAGCGAGCTCCTGCGCAGCGGCCCGCATACGGCGGCTGCGCTCGGCCATAACCTCGGGCGGAACCTGGTCGGGCATGTCGGCAGCAAGGGTACCGGGACGCTTGCTGTAGCGGAACACGTGCATACGCGAGAAACCCACACGGCGGCACAGCGCCAGCGACTCCTCGAACTCCTCGTCCGTCTCGCCAGGGAAGCCGACAATAACGTCGCAAGAAAGTGACGCCTGCGGCAGATTGGCGCGAATCATACGCACCGTGTCCTCAAAGGCCTCCGCACTATAGGGACGGCCCATGCGATGCAGGGTCGCCGTGCAGCCGGACTGCACGGGCAGGTGCAAAAACGGGGCGATACGCTGCGGAAAGCGCGCCATAACCTTAAGCAGGCGCTCGGAGATATCCATGGGCTCGACCGAGGAAATGCGCACATGCGGAATAGACGTGCGCTCCATGATGGCCTCGAGCAGCTCATCGATTTCGACGTGCTCGTCGGTCGCGCTCTTGCCATCGTAGGCACCCAGGTTCACACCGGTCAGCACCACCTCGGGCACGCCGGCCTCCTGGGCCTCGCGAACTTGCTCGAGCACGGACTCGACGGGCACGGAGCGCTCGGGGCCGCGCGCCTTCCACACAATGCAATAGGTGCAGCGATGGTTGCAGCCATCCTGAATCTTCACGCCCAGGCGAGAGCGACCGAGCGCATCGACCACCTCGCCATCGCTGCAGGCGGGAACGCTATCGGACTCAACACCCAGCACCTCCCATACACGTTCGGCGACATCTATCTTGGACGGCTCGGCGATCACGCGATCGGAGAGCTCCAGCAACTCCTCGGGATGCAGGTTGACGACGCAGCCGGTTACGACCACATAGGGCTCGTTTGGATAGGCCAGCGCATGACGGACGGCCTTACGGGTCTTGGCCTCGGCCTCGCCCGTAACGGCACAAGTGTTAATGACGATCAGATCGGCATCCTGGGGCTCCACAATAGCAAAGCCCAAGCGCATAAGATCGGCAGTGATACGGTCAGACTCAACCCGGTTGACACGGCAGCCGAGGTTGACGACGGAAATATGGGGTGCGAGCACGCGGGCTCCTTAATCGAGGATATCGTCGAGGGCACTCTTGATACGGTCGGTCACCGACTTCTTACCGGAAGCGACGTCATCGCCCATCTCATCGGCAAAAGCACGGAGCAGCTCGCGCTGCTTATTGGAAAGATTGGTGGGAACGACCACGCGCAGTTGCACGATCAGGCGGCCACGCGAACCGCCACCGCCAATGCGCGGCATGCCGTAATTATTGACGCTCACGGTGTCGCCGTACTGGGCGCCGGCGGGAACCGTCACCTTAACGACCTCGTCGGGCATAATGCCCTCGACCTCGATCTCGCAGCCAAGCGCAGCCTGCGCAATCGAGATATCACTCACCAGGTACAGGTCGTCACCGTTGCGCTTAAAGCGCTCATGGTCGGCAACGCGCACGTTGACAATCAGGTCGCCCGAGGGCTCGCCGCGAAGGCCGGCCTCGCCAAAGCCGCTCACGCGCAGCTGGCGACCGGTCGAAACGCCGGCGGGAATATCGATGTCGATCTTTTCGTGCGAAGGCGTGCGGCCCTGACCGTCGCAGGTCTCGCAGGGATGGTCGATAACCGTGCCCTCGCCATGGCAGTCGGGGCAAGGCGAGGAAGACTGAACCTGGCCCAGGAACGAACGCTGAACCGTCGTGACGTAGCCCGTACCGTGGCAGCGGCCGCACTGCTTTTCCTGTGCGGCCGCTGCCCTACCGGTGCCATTGCAGTCCTCGCAAGGAGCAAGGCGGTCATAGCTGATCGTCTTTTTGCAGCCAAGCGCCGCCTCCTCGAGCGTCACCGAAAGCGAGATGGCCATGTCACGTCCGCGACGACGCTCACGACGGCTGCGGGCGCCACCGCCGGCACCGCCGCCAAAGAACGACGAGAACAAGTCGTCCATGCCCATGCCACCAAAGATATCGTTGATATCGACGTAACCCGAACCACCAGGGCCGTCGGCGGTGCCGTAACGGTCGTAGTTAGCACGCTTCTGCTCATCGGAAAGAACGGAATAGGCCTCGTTGAGCTCCTTGAACTTGGCCTCGGCCTCGGGGTCGTCCGAAACGTCCGGGTGTACGGTACGGGCCTTCTTTAGAAACGCGCGCTTAATCGTCCGCGCGTCGGCATCCCTGTCGACGCCAAGCACCTCGTAGTAATCCCTATTTTCCGACACGACCGAATCCTTCCGACTTTCATTATTGTCACAGTGCGTCCTATACCCAAGCTGGGCCGGCCGCAAACAGAGGGTTTGATGTTATTGCATTTGGTACGGCGAAAGCATGGCCCGTTGCGAGCAGCTCGCGAACCAAACCGACACGAGCGCGAACATGAATCCGTTGGCAAAACCGTTGGCAAACTGCATCGCACCGCGCTTCCACCACAGCAGACTGCGATGAAGCACACCGTCCGAAAGCACCATGAACAGGCCCATGGTAAACGGAATAAAGCACATCACGGCAAAGGCCGAGAACACGCCCGAGATGGCCGAGAGTACCAAAAACGGCGCCACGATGCCCATCAGGTAAAAACCGGTACGAGCTTTGCCTTCCAAGCGCTCGGCCTCAACATGGGCACGGCCGACCAGGTCGCCGCCCGCGGCACCGTTGGTGCCAGCATGACCCATGCCGCTAATGCGGACCTCGTCGCCATCGTGCGTGCCGGCAGGAAACTCAATCGTCTGCTCGGAGGTTACGCGAGTACGACCGCTGCCACCGCAATCAGGGCAGGGGTCGGCCACGACTTTACCGGAACCGCCGCACTCGGGGCAGACCGACTGGAACGTGCCCGCACCAAACAGGAAGGACAGGTCGACGTCGATGTGGCCGCGGCCACCGCAGCTCGGGCAGGTATGGGCATGCTCGGAGGAGACAGAACCCGAACCGCCGCAGTTGCTACAGGTATCGAAGCGCGTGTAGCGGACGGTCTTGCGGGCACCGCCCTTGGCCTCCTTGGCGTCGAGTTTGATATCGACGACCACGTTGGCGCCGTTCTCGGGATTGTAGGCAGCCTGCCCACGACGCTGCTGGCCCCAGGCGCCGCCAAAGGGAAAGCCGCCCTCAAAGGGATTGCCATAGCCCTGTCTCTTATACACATCTCCGAGCCCACGAGACTCCTGAGCATCT
>CABSNS010000173.1:0-3541 GCA_902479105.1 uncultured Collinsella sp.
GAAAGGAAACAGATATGGCAGAGAAGACCCCGGACGAGCAGCTTACGTACAAGCAGGCTTCGCAGGAGCTGGAGCTCATTATCCGCAGCCTGGAGTCGGGCGATATGGAGCTCGAGGAGTCGCTCGAGAGCTACACCCGCGGCGTCGAGCTCCTCAAGAGCCTGCGCACCCGCCTGTCCGATGCCGAGCAGAAGGTCTCGGTGCTCCTTAAGGACGTCGACGGCAACGACGTGCTCGCCGACGGCGAAGCCGCCAACACCGACGACAGTCTCTCGTTCTAACCATCTCGACCAAATATAATTACCTTGGTCTGTGAGAAAGGAACCAACCATGTGTGATTGCATCTTCTGCAAAATTGCCAACCACGAGATCCCCTCGACCGTTGTCTATGAGGACGATCAGGTCATCGCGTTCGACGACCTCAACCCCCAGGCGCCGGTCCACACGCTCGTGATCCCCAAGAAGCACTACAGCGACATCGCCGACAACGTGCCTGCCGAGACCATGGGCGCCATGGCCCATGCCATCCAGGAGGTCGCTAAGGCCAAGGGCCTGGAGGACGGTTTCCGCGTCATCTCCAACAAGGGCGTCAACGCCGGTCAGACCGTCATGCACTTCCACATGCACGTCCTCGGCGGCAAGAACCTGGGCGAGAACCTCATCTGAGGACGCCTCTTCCGTGCAATAAAACGGAAGCTCAGGCACCGATAACTTATATATCAACGCAATAAACCCGAGCGCGAGGGCGTTTGGGTTTATTATTGAAGCGTATGTAACCTGGCGGCGCCACACCGCCTGTTAGTAGGGAGACACATGAACGTTCTGGTCGTCAACGCAGGATCTTCGACGCTTAAGTATCAGGTCATCGATACCAAGTCCCACAAGGTGTCCGCAAAGGGCTCCTGCGAGCGCGTCTGCTTTACCGGCGGTACCTTCACCCACGCTGCCAACGGTTCCAAGAAGGTGACCGAGAACATCGAGTTCCCCGACCACAAAGTCGCCATCGAGGTCGTCCTGAAGGACCTCGAGGCCAACGGCGTCAAGATCGAGGGCATCGGCCACCGTATCGTTCAGGGCGGTTGGTACTTCGGCGATTCCTCCCTCGTCGACGAGGACGTCCTCGCCAAGATCCGCGAGGTCGCTCCGCTCGCCCCGCTGCACAACAACCCCGAGGCCAACGTTATCGAGTACTGCCTCGAGCAGTATCCCGACCTGTCCAACGTCACGGTCTACGACACTGCTTTCCACTTCAATATGCCCGAGGTCGCCAAGACCTACGCCCTGCCCAAGGACGTCTGCGACAAGCTGCACATCCGTAAGTACGGCGCCCACGGCACCAGCTACCGCTACATCTCCAAGAAGGTTGCCGAGATGACCAACGGCGAGGCTCGCAAGGTCGTCGTGTGCCACATCGGTTCCGGTGCTTCCCTGTGCGCCATCGAGGACGGCAAGTGCATGGACACCACCATGGGCTTGACCCCGCTCGACGGTGTCATGATGGGCACCCGCTGCGGCTCCATCGACCCTGCTACCGTGTGCTACCTGCAGCGCGAAGGCGGCTACACCTTCGACGAGGTCGACGAGATGATGAACAAGAAGTCCGGCCTTTTGGCTGTGACCGGCGGCAAGACCAACGACTGCCGCAACGTTGAGGAGCTCGCCGCTGCCGGCGACCCCGAGGCCCAGCTCGCCTTCGACATGTTCGTCTACAAGATTGCCGCCAAGGCCGCCGAGATGGCCACTTCCATGTGCGGCATGGACACCCTGGTCTTTACCGCCGGCATCGGCGAGCACGCTCCGGCCGTTCGCGCTGGCGTGGCCGACCGTCTGGCCTTTATGGGCGTCAAGATGGACCATGCCCGCAACGCCCTGCGCGGCGACGGCGCTTGGTGCCTGTCCGCCAAGGATTCCAAGGTCAAGATCTTCGTCATCCCCACGGACGAGGAGTTCATGATCGCTTCCGACGTCGAGCGCATCGTCAACGGCAAGTAATTGCAAGAGGGGAGGGGCTGGACGACCGAGCGCCGTTCGGCCCCTCTTTTGTGCTCGTTGGGCGATATGCCTGATAGCTATTTATCAAGTTGTGATAACTTCTTATTAAAATGCGGCCGCCTTAAGGGGTCTGCGTCGACCGTATTGCACTGCAAAGGAGTCTCATGAACGTACTTGTTGTCAACGCCGGCAGCTCAAGCCTTAAATATCAGCTTTTGGATACCGATACCCGAGAGGTTTTCGCCAAGGGCAACTGCGAACGTATCGGTTCGGACATGGGCATCTTTGGCCACTCCGAGAACGGTGGCGCCAAGCAGACCGAGGAGGTCCCCTTCCCGGATCATCGTTCGGCTATCGCGCGTGTGCTCGAGGAGCTCGAGAAGACCGACTTTACGATCGATGGCATCGGCCACCGTATCGTTCAGGGTGGCTGGCACTTCGATGATTCCGCGGTCGTCGACGACGAGGTCATGGCTAAGATTCTCGAGGTGGCCCCGCTCGCCCCGCTGCACAATTACGGCGAGGCCGCAGCAATCGAGTATTGCCGCGAGAAGTATCCGGAGCTGCCCAACGTCGCCGTCTTCGATACCTCGTTCCACATGACCATGCCCGAGGTCGCCTACACCTACGCGCTGCCCAAGGACGTGTGCGATAAGTACCACGTGCGCAAGTACGGTGCCCACGGCACGAGCCACCGCTATGAGTGGATGATGGCCAAGGAGATCCTGGGCTCGCGCTGCCACCGTCTGCTTTCGTGCCATCTGGGCAACGGCGCTTCGCTCGCCGCCATCGAGGACGGCGTGTGCCGCGATACCACGATGGGCCTCACGCCGCTCGACGGCCTGATGATGGGTACCCGTTGCGGTTCCATCGACCCGGCCACCGTGTGCTATCTTCAGCGCGAGGGCGGCTACAGTTACCAGGAAGTCGACGACATGATGAACAAGCAGTCCGGCCTGCTTGCCATCTCGGGCATCTCCAACGATGCCCGAGACATCCGTACACGCGCCTCCGAGGGCGACGAGCGCTGCCTGCTCGCCTTCGATATGTTCGCCTACAAGGCCATGCAGCAGGCCGGTTCCATGATCGCTTCCATGGCGGGCGTGGACACCATCACCTTTACCGCCGGCATCGGCGAGAACGACTGGTCGATTCGCAAGGCTTTCTGCGACTGCTTTGAGTGGCTGGGCGTGCGCATCGACAACAACAAGAACCGCGAGGCCGTGGGCAACGGCCCGCAGGTCATCAGTGCCGCCGGTTCCGCCGTCACGGTCATGGTCATCCCCACCGACGAGGAATACATGATCGCCCACGACGTCGAGCGTCTGACCAAGAAAAACTAACGCGCGCATTTGCAAGTAAACGAAAGGCCTCCAGAGCAACAGCTCCGGAGGCCTTTTTACTAGCAAGCGGAAATTCCAGTCCCGAGAGGATGTGTACGCTACTCAGCCATCTGAGCCTGGACGGCGGTGATGGCTACGACACCCACGATGTCGTCGGCCTGTCTCTTATACACATCTGACGCTGCCGACGAATTAGACGGTGTAGA
>CABSNS010000174.1:0-3526 GCA_902479105.1 uncultured Collinsella sp.
GCGCGCGTGTACCTGGTCAACACCGGCTGGATTGGCGGCGGTTATGGTGTGGGCCATCGCATCGAGCTTGCCTACACGCGCGCCCTGGTGGCCCGCGCCCTCGACGGTACCATCGAGGACAGCGAGTTCTTGCACGACGACATCTTTAACGTCGACATTCCCACGACGTGCCACGGCGTGCCCGATGGCATCCTGGTGCCGCGCCAATACTGGCAGAGCACCGCGCGCTATGACGAGGCCGCGCACAACCTGGCGGTGATGTTCGAGGAGAACTTCGAGAAGAAGTACTCGCACCTGCCCGAGTCCGTCAAAGCCGCCGGCCCGCACGCCCAAGTACACGCCGACGCTCGTCATCGCGGCCGCGGGCTGCTGGGACTTCGCCACTAGCTTCGCCGTGAGTCCATATCCACCACAAAGGGGACAGGCGCCTTTATGGTGGTTTTGCTCGCGTGGATGACTCGGGTTACAATACGCTTGACATATCGTCCCCTTCTCCGGATGGGGACAGCGTAAGCGCTCTTGTGGCGGCACCGTAGGACTTTGAAGGTGGCCGCTGTGAGGGCGCTTTTTGTTTAGGCGCCCTCGCTCGGGCGTACGCTATGAAGGGAGAGCATATGAAGAGTTTCGTTGCCGAGGATTCGTTTTGGGAGCTGTTTCCGCAGGCGGCGGTCGGCGTCGTAGTCGTAAAGGGCATGAAGCCCGCGGCCCAGATTCCCCAGGAGGACGTGGATGCGATCGCCACGTTGGTCAATCGCGCCAATATCGATGCGGAGCGTCACCTGACAAACGATACCATCAGCGAGAACGCGCCGGTTAAGGCATGGCGCGAGGCGTATCGCCTGTTCAAGACCAAGAAGGGCGCGCGTTGCTCAGTTGAGAACCTGCTCAAGCGCGTGCTCAAAGGCAAGCCGGTCGGCCACATCACACCGGCGGTGGATATCTACAACACGATTTCGTTGACTTATGCGCTGCCCGTTGGCGGCGAGGACCTGCATGCGATTGAGGGAGATCTTCGCTTGAAGGTGACCGATGGTGGCGATGCGTTCTTGCCGCTTGGCGAGGAGGCGGACGATCCGACGCTGCCCGGCGAGCTCGCCTACATCGACGATGCGGGCGCTGTGTGCCGCTGCTGGAACTGGCGCGACGGCGTTCGCACGGCGCTGTCCGATGATTCGGCCGATGCGTTCCTGGCGATTGAGTGCGTGGAGCCCGAGCGGATGGGGGATTGCCAGGCCGCGATCGATCGCTTAGCCGAGCTGCTCGAGCGCTATCTGGGAGCGACGGTTGTCGTTAAGACGCTTGTGACCCGCGACAATCCCTGCGTGGAGCTGTAGCGACGCCTGCGGATCATGTTCGCCGGTCAAAACCACCACAAAGGTGCCTGTCCCCTTTGTGGTGGTTTTTATGTTGATGGGTTAACAAATGGGGTATTTGGGTACGGGTGTCGCCTTATGCGACTAAGATGTTTACCCGTAAGCATTATGCAAGCGAAAGGCGGTCGTCTCCCATGCAGCAGAACGACGAGACACGTTTCGAGGACTTTGTCGGACTGATCAGCGGGCTCTACAAGGAGATTCAGCGCATTAAGACATCCGAGGGCGCAAGGCTGGGCCTCAAGGGCTCCGACGTTATGTGCCTTTACTATCTTGAGCGCAGCAAGGACGGCCTGACTGGCGCTGACCTGGCTCGCATGGCAGGCGTGACCCGCGCCGCCGTCTCGCGTACGCTCGCGCATCTGGAGGAGGGCGGCTACGTCGAGGTCGACGATTCGGGCGATGCCGCCGTTAAGTATCGTGCTCCGGTGCGCCTGACCGCTCTGGGCGGCGAGAGCATGAGCGAAGCGGACCGCATCATTCGCGAGGTGCTCGATACCACCGGTAAGGCTATGGGTGTGGAGCAGCGCGAGCAGATGTATGCGTCGCTGCGCACGATTCTCAACACCCTGCGCGAGCTGTAGGGCCGCCAAGGTTTTTGCTTCCAATTAACAACTGCATAGTCCTGTTTGAGCGCGTATACCGTGCCGGGGCCTTGCTGTCAAAATTCCCTGCGCGGGACCTGCGCAAGAAAGGATTCGCTATGTCCGTCCGCATTATTACCGATTCCGCAAGCGATATGTCGCCGGTCGAGCACCCAGCACTGGCCGTTTTGCCGCTGTCCGTCACCTTTGGCACCGATGTGTACATGGATGGCATCGACATCGATCACCAGCGCTTTTACGAGATGCTCGTGGAGCGCGATGAGCTGCCCAAGACCGGCCAGGTCAACCCGTACGCGTTTTCGCAGGCGATTGCCAAGGTTCGTGAAGCCGGCGATGAGGCTGTGATTATTACCGTGGGCGCTAAGCTATCAGGCACCAATCAGAGTGCCCGTACCGCACTTGCCGAGGCGCCGGGCGGCGACGTGTACGTGGTGGATAGCAATAACGTCACTCTGGGCGAGCGTGTCCTGGTCGAGTATGCCCTGCGCCTGGTGAACGAGGGCCGTAGTGCGGCCCAGATCGCGGCGGCCGTCGAGGCCGTCCGTGACCGCGTGGTCGTCATCGGCCTGCTCGAGACGCTGGAGTACCTGGTGCGCGGCGGTCGTCTGTCTGCTGCGGCCGGCGCCGTGGGCACGCTGCTCAACGTAAAGCCTGTGGTGGCTGTCGAGGACGGTCTGATCGTGCAGCTGGGCAAGGCGCGCGGTTCCAAGAACGGCCGCAACCTGCTGAACCAAAAGGTCGAAAAGTCAGGCGGCATCGACTTTTCCATGCCGCTGGCGCTGGGCTATACGGGCCTTTCGGATGCGGTGCTCAAGAAGTATATCGAGGACAGCGCGGCACTTTGGGCTGGCCACACCGAGGGCGAGTTGCCCGTTCACACCATCGGCGCCACCATCGGTACCCACGTAGGCCCTGGCGCCGTAGCCGTAGCCTTCTTCCAGCCCGCCAACTAACTGACCTGCCATAAACCACCACAAAGGTGCCTGTCCCCTTTGCGGTGGTTTATGCTTTTCCGGGTGGAAGGGAGCGAGCAATGGCGTCTGAGGGCTTTTTTGAACGGGTGTACGAGGTGGTCGAGCAGATCCCCGAGGGGATGGTCGCCACGTATGGTCAGGTGGCGCTGCTTGCCGGTCGACCACGAAGTGCGCGGTATGTGGGGTATGCCCTGCATAGCAATCCGCACCCCGGCGAGATTCCCTGTCACCGCGAGGTGTTTGCCGACGGGCGCATATGCGAGGGTTTTGCTTTTGGCGGTCCCGATGCTCAACGTCAGCTTTTGCTAGGGGAGGGTGTGGCGTTTAAGGACGACATGCACGTCGACCTGGCCGTCTGTCGTTGGCCTGCCGGACTCTAACAGCTCTGCCGTGGCCAGAACCACCACAAAGGTGCCTGTCCCCTTTGTGGTGGTTTTCTGTTGCAGGTTTACCGGGGCTAACTTATGGAGAAGCTATGGCGGCGAATATTGATGCTGCAAAGTAAACCACGGTGAACTATATTGTATTCAGCCTGTCTCTTATACACATCTCCGAGCCCACGAGACTCCTGAGC
>CABSNS010000175.1:0-3503 GCA_902479105.1 uncultured Collinsella sp.
CAGGAGTCTCGTGGGCTCGGAGATGTGTATAAGAGACAATCTCCGTCGCTGTCGATGCGGTAGCGCATGCCAAAGAACAGGCCAATCAACATCAGCCATATCGTGGCGCCCCAGGCAAACAGCGCGACGATGGGGATCAGGATGGGAATTTTGAGGATGATCGCATCGCGGCGCGTGGCGATAAACTTGGTGTCCAGGCTCAGGCGGAAGAGCTTTTTGAGGTACTCCCACACGCCGTCCATCTTCTTGGAGAAGTCGGTCTTTTCGCTCGACTTCTCGTAGGCGGCCTGCGCGGCGACCATCTCGGCTGAGGGCTCATCGACTGGCGCGGACTCGGTGGCGGCGTGCGCCGACGTGGTCTGCGTCTTGCCCTGCGACTCGAGCCAAATGATGGCATCCAGGACGTTGCCGTCGGCGGCATCGAGCGCTGCCTTGGCATCGGTGTAGCTCACGTTGCACTTGGTGCGGATGGTTTCAACTTTTTCGAGGTCGTCCATGACCTGTCCTTTCGTTCGATGGGCGCGACGCCAGGCGATCTGCCCGGGCGCGAGCGTTGCGTTCGGCGGCCTGCGTTGCGCGGCGCCGCCCCGCCCTTGGTCGAACTCTATAGTGCAGGTTATAGATTAAGCGATTCTTGAGCCAAGATTAATGTTGGATGAGTTTTTGGGTGACGGTGGGGAAGGGCAGAAAAGGCAGGTTTTGCGTGGCGTGAAGGAGGGACGATCTGATCTTTGGGACAGCTGATAGCGAGGTCTAATACTTTTCCGAGAAGTGAACGAGTGAAAGCGGACACCCGAAGCATCGACACTTAAGAGGTGCCGTTTCCTGCGGTTTTGATGCCAGAATCCTGCGTTTATGCCGTTGAAAAATGCGGATGCTCCAGGGGTCCAAAAACAGCCGTTCACTTCGCGGAAAAGTATTAGACCTCGATAGCGGGGGATGGGGTGCCGGTGCAAAACGGCGTCAAGAGTTGGTCGAGCAGGCGGTTTCTCCATTGATGTCCGCACGGCATGTGACACTTGCTCTACCGCCCTGTTCTGCCGCGGCGGCATGTACCCAAACAACGGTCCTCTAAGGAGTTCGATATCGATGAGTGACAACACCAAGCATCTCGCAAAGAAGTGCGTCAAGGACGCGGGGCCGTGCCTCGTGCTGTGCCTTGCCGGCGCAGCGGTCGCGCTGCTGGCTGTTCTGGGGCCGTTCGACATGCTTCGAAGCGCCAGCTCTCTGCACGTTTGCATGGCCCTTGCCGGCGCCATGATGACCGGTGGCGTGCTCGATCTGGTTTTTTGGGTACTCGACCCGTTTGGATGGAAGAACGAAGGGTAAGCCCTAAGGGGTGGAAGGGCTGGAACGGTTGACTTAGTGATCGTGCAGAATGCGGTCTAGCGACTTACAGGGAAGTGGTGATCCGATGACGGTCTATGTGACGGGCGATATTCACGGCGGCCTCGACATGCAAAAGCTGCGCGATTGGGAGCTTGGGGATAGTCTGACGAGCGACGACTATCTGATTGTCGCGGGCGACTTTGGCTTTCCGTGGGATTTCTCTGCCGAGGAGTGCGCTGATATCGCCTGGTTGGAATCGCGTCCCTATACCGTACTGTTTGTCAACGGCAACCACGAGCGTTTCGATCACTGGGCGGAACGCCCCATGGAGTTGTGGCACGGTGGGCTGACGCAGCGCCTGTCGGATGCCTCTCCCATACGGCGTCTGGCGCGTGCCGAGATTTTTGAGCTCGATGACTCAACGATCTTTACTATGGGCGGTGCCACGAGCGTGGACAAGGAATACCGCATACCGTATTCCAGCTGGTGGCCACAGGAGCTGCCGGACGAGCGCAACTTTGAGGAGGCGCGGGCAAAGCTCGACAGCGTGGGCTGGAAGGTCGACTACGTGATCACCCACACCTGCTCTACGCGTATGCTTTCGCCCACGCTTTATCCGGCACCCGGCTGGAATTACCCAGCGGTTGATCGACTTACGGCGTTTTTCGATGAGCTGGAAGACCGCTTGGATTACAAACGCTGGTACTACGGGCATTTCCATCGGGATGCCAACCCGGCCGAACGCCACACCGTGCTCTACGACTGCATCGTTCGCCTGGGTGACGAACTCCAGCCCTGGGATGTTGCGTAGAGGCGCGGTGGCTGGCTACTCGACCGTTACAGTGATGTTCTCCCGGTGCGCGCGGATGACATCCCAGCCAAAGTGCTCGACCAACTGCTCGGCGGTACGCGGCGTGGTGTCCGGCGCGATGCCCGTTTGCCCGGCGAGCCAGCCCAGCAGTGCCTCGGGCGTGCCAAACCGGGCGCGTAGTTCGCCCAGGTCCAGATCGCGGTCGCGCTTGGAAAGGCGGCGGCCGTCCGGCGACATGAGCAGCGGAATGTGCGCGTAGTGCGGCGTGGGAAGTCCCAGCAGATGCTGCAGGTAGATTTGGCGCGGCGTGGAGCCCAGCAGGTCGCATCCGCGCACGACCTCGGTGACGCCCATGGCGGCGTCATCGACCACCACGGCTAGCTGATAGGCAAACACGCCGTCGCTGCGGCGCACCAAAAAGTCGCCGCATTCGGTGGCGAGCGCCTCGCATTGGGCACCATACGTGCGGTCCACAAATTCGACCACATCGTCTGCGAGGTCGTCGACGGCGGGCACGCGCAGGCGCGTGGCCGGAGCGCGCAGGATGCTGCGGCGGGCAACCTCCTCGGCAGAAAGGCCTCGGCAGGCGCCGCGATAGATGGGCGTGCCGTCGCTGGCGTGCGGTGCGCTCGCGGCGTGGAGCTCGGCGCGCGTGCAAAAGCAGGGGTAGGTGAGGCCGGCGTCTTGCAGTTGGTGCAGGGCGTCCTCGTACAAGTCCAGGCGATCGTGCTGGTAGTAGGGGCCTTCGTCCCACTCAAGCCCCAGCCAGGCCAGGTCGTCAATCAGTTGAGCGGCAAGTTCCGGACGCTTGCAGCGATCGTCCAGGTCCTCGATGCGCAGTACGATGCGGCCGTCCTGCCTGCGGGCCGAAAGCCACGCGCACAGGCAACTGAACACGTTGCCCAAGTGCATGCGGCCCGAGGGCGACGGGGCAAAGCGGCCCACGACGGGCGCGGGGGCAGAGGCGGGCGGCATCGCTGGCGCGTCCGCGGCGTGTGTTGCTATGTTGCGTGCGTTGATATCCATGCGGACGAGTATAGCGCGGGGCGCGGTGGGGGAGACGCTGCCGTGGCCTGCAAGTTGCCGAGGCCGCGCGTTGCGCGTGCCGGACCACCGGCTCGACAGCTCGATCGCCGCCCGCCAGCCCAACCCCTCAAACGACAGAACCCCCGGCAGCTCTTCGCAACTGCCGGGGGTTCCGCGGAAAAGGGGGACATGATCCTCAAGCGAACGGCAAAGGGGCAAACCGTTTTCGCTCAACTGCTTTATGCCCCTCGGCTGGCGGCTCAATCAGTGCATGCCGCGTCCACACAAAGCCGCTACACCTGTGACGGAGCTGTGAAGTGGTATCTATCGCTGTCTC
>CABSNS010000176.1:0-3497 GCA_902479105.1 uncultured Collinsella sp.
CGTCAGATGTGTATAAGAGACAGCCCCAACATAGGTCACACGCAGCAGATTACGAAGACCGATTACTCGACGTTTGTCAAAGCGCTCGATAAGAAGAGCGTCGACAAGGTCGAGTACAACACGGACGATTACACCATTTATTACACCAAGAAGGGCGAGGACGAGAACATCGCCTACAAGACGACCGGCGTGCCGAATGATGCTGGCTTTACCGATCGCGTGCTTGAATCCGGTGCGTCTCTGGAATCGGTCGTTCCCGATAAAAACTCGGGTCTGATGACCTACTACCTGCTCACACTCATCCTTCCCATGGCGATTTTCTTCCTCATCGGTTGGTGGCTCAATCGTCGCATGAAGAAGTCCATGGGCGATGACGGTCCGTCGATGAACTTTGGCGGCGGTTTTGGCGGCGGCGGACTGGGCAAGTCCGGTGCTCGCGTTATCGCCTCCAAAGATGTGGGCGTGACCTTTAAGGACGTCGCTGGCCAGGAAGAGGCCAAGGAATCCCTCAAGGAGGTCGTCGACTTTCTGGAGAAGCCGCAACGCTACGAGGAGATCGGCGCCAAGCTGCCACGCGGTGCCCTTCTTGTCGGCCCTCCGGGTACCGGTAAAACCCTGCTCGCCAAGGCTGTGGCCGGCGAGGCGGGCGTGCCGTTCTTTAGCATTTCGGGTTCTGAGTTCGTCGAGATGTTCGTCGGCCGTGGCGCCGCCAAGGTTCGCGATCTGTTTAAGCAGGCCAAGGAAAAGGCGCCGTGTATCGTCTTTATCGATGAGATCGATACCATCGGCAAGAAGCGCGATGGCGGCGGCTTTAGTGGCAACGACGAGCGCGAGCAGACGCTCAACCAGCTGCTGACCGAGATGGACGGCTTCGATAACCACAAGGGTATTGTCGTTCTCGCTGCTACCAACCGCCCTGACAGCCTTGACCCGGCCCTGTTGCGCCCCGGTCGTTTTGACCGCCGTATCCCCGTTGAGCTGCCCGACCTGACTGGCCGCAAGAACATTCTTGAGCTGCATGCCAAGAGCGTGAAGACGCAGCCGCCGATCGACCTGACCGCGATTGCCCGCGCCACGCCTGGTGCCTCGGGCGCCGACCTGGCCAATATCATCAACGAGGGCGCCCTGCGTGCCGTCCGTGAGGGTCGCAAGCGCGCCACGCAGGACGATTTTGAGGAGTCGGTGGAGGTCGTCATCGCCGGCCAGCAGCGTAAGTCCACGGTGCTGTCCGACCACGAGAAGCAGGTCGTTTCTTACCACGAGATCGGCCATGCCATCGTTGCCGCCCGCCAGAAGGGCTCTGCACCGGTCACGAAGATCACCATCGTGCCGCGCACGAGCGGTGCTCTGGGCTACACCATGCAGGTCGAGGAGGATGAGCGCTTCCTGACCACGCGCCAGGAGGTCCTGGACAAGCTCGCCGTCTATTGCGGTGGCCGTGCAGCCGAGGAGCTCATCTTTGGTGAGATGACGACCGGCGCCGCCAACGATATCGAGCAGGCCACCAAGCTCGCACGTAACATGGTGACGCGCTTTGGTATGTCTGATGAGTTTGGCATGATGGCACTCGGTACCGTTCAGAATGCGTACCTTAACCAGGACACGTCGCTCACCTGCGCCCCCGGTACGGCCGAGCGCGTGGACGCGATTGTCGCCAAGCTGATCGAGGATGCGCACGACCGCGCCCTGCAGATCCTGAAGGAGAACAAGTTCAAGCTCCACGAGCTGGCTCGTTATCTGTACAAGAAGGAGACGATCACGGGCGAGGAGTTCATGAATCTCCTCACGCGCGAGAATCCGCTGATGCCAAAGCAGCAGTAATACTGGTTGCGCAGTGTCAATCGCCCCATTTGAGTGTTTATCTCAAATGGGGCGTTTTGCGTGGGGAGAGTTGTATATGAAGATCGTGGTAAGTGCCTGCTTGATGGGCGAGAGCTGCAAGTATAACGGGCTCGACAACTACCACCGCGCGTTGGTCGAGGCCTGCGAACGTACGGGGACCGAGGTCCTCTTGGTGTGCCCTGAGGTCTTTGGCGGCCTGCCCACACCGCGCAAACCGTCCGAGATCGTGGACGGCGAGGTCCATACTTGCGAGGGCATCTCGGTCGATCGCGAGTTTCGCCTAGGCGCTCAACGTGCGCTCGATATGTGCGAGCAAGCGGGCGGTCCGGAAGAGATCGCCGCGTGCATCCTGCAGGACCGCAGCCCCTCGTGTGGCGTAGGTCGCATCTACGACGGAACGTTCAGCGGTACGCTCCCCGTGGGCAACGGTGTTTTCGTCGACCTGCTCCTGCGCCACGGCTACCGTGTGATCCCGGCAAGCGAGTTTGATCCCAGCATGCTGGAGCAATAAAAAACCACCACAAAGGTGCTGCTCCCTTGTGGTGGTTTTGGGCTAGGCCTAGAGCGTGTGGCCGTAGGCGTTGGCGGCCTTGATGGCGGCGGCGAACTTTTCGTCGGTGAAGGGCTCGGGGTTGCCCTGCTTCCACTCGTTGGTGGCGTGCGCGTACTCGCACAGGGCCGGGATATCGGACTCGGAAAGCCCGACCTGCTCAAGCGTCACGGGCAGGCCCATCTGCTTGTTAAAGGCCGCGTAGCGCTCAAGGTTCTCGGTATCGCCCGTATAGGCGAACAGCACGAGCACGCCCAGGCTCACGACTTCGCCGTGCAGGTAGGTGCCCTCGCGCGGAATGCTGCATGTGGCGTTGTAGAATGCGTGCGCCACGCTCGAGTTGTAGTAGTAATCGTTCTGGTTCGTCAGGTTCGAGACATAGCCCGTATTGACCACGATATCGAGTGCGATTTGCTTGACGGCCTCGCTCGACAGGTCCTGGCGCACGTCCTCAAGACCCTGGACGCCATAGGTAAACAGCGGCTCGGAGCAGGTGTGGGCAAGCGCCAGGCCAAGACCGGCGGTGTGCTCCAAATTACCGGCGCTCGTTGCGTACTCGACCTCGGGCTGCTTGGACAGGGCATCGCCCACGCCGGCCCAGAAGTACTCCGCCGGAGCCTCGGCGATGATCTTGGGGTTGATGAAGATGTGCGCCGGTCGGTTGGGGTACGAATAGCCCTCGAGCGAGCCGTTGTCGTTGTACACGACGGCAATGGCGGTCGCGGCGGAGCAGTTGGAACAGATCGTCGGGACAGTGAAGACGATCTTCTTGAGCTCGATGGCCGCCGTCTTGACGGTGTCGAGCGCCTTGCCGCCGCCGCAGGCGATAAGAACATCAGCCTCCTGGCAGGCAGGGGAGTTCACGACCTTGGCGATATTGGCACGCGTACTGTTGGTGCCATAGACGCGCGTCTCCAGGACCTCGACATCGGTACCTTCAAGTGCCGCCTCGATTCCCGGCAGCGCCGCAGCCAGGGCTCGCTTGCCGCCAATGATGGCGACTTTCTTCGCGCCGTACTCCGCCAGTGCAGTTGGCAGCTCGGTAAAGCAATCCTCGCCAACGGTGTAGTCGCTCATTCCAATCGTGCGCCTGTCTCTTATACAC
>CABSNS010000177.1:0-3496 GCA_902479105.1 uncultured Collinsella sp.
GGGCTCGGAGATGTGTATAAGAGACAGATCTCGGGGTGCAGATCGTGGATGCCGGTATCGAAGGCAGCCTGCTCGCCAGCCTCGCGCACGCGCTGCTGAACCAGGTCGGCAGCCTTGTGATACATCTCCTCGATACGGGCGGGGTGAATACGGCCGTCGGCGATGAGGTTCTCGAGAGCGACGCGGGCAGTCTCGCGACGGACCGGGTCGAAGCTCGAAAGAACGACGGTCTCAGGCGTGTCGTCGATCACGAGGTTGACGCCGGAAACCTGCTCGAAGGTCCGGATGTTGCGACCCTCGCGACCGATGATACGGCCCTTGAGGTCATCAGAGGGAATGTGCACGGAGGTAACGGTGACCTCGGCTGTGTGGTCGGCAGCGCAGCGCTGAATCGCCAGGGACAGAATCTCCTGGGCGGTCTTGTGGCACTCGGCGCGAACCTGCTGCTCGGACTCGCGAATGATCGTGGCAGCCTCGTGGGTGACCTCGCCGCGAACCTTATCGAGGAGCTCCTTGTGGGCGTCCTCACGGGTCAGGTCGGCGATACGCTCGAGCTCGGAGGTCTGCTTGGCGCAGAGCTCCTCAAGCTCGCGGGAGCGCTTCTCGACCTGACCGGCCTGGCTGGACAGCTGGTGCTCACGCTTGTCGAGAGCGTCGTTTCGGCGATCAAGGGACTCCTCGCGCTGCATCACACGGTTCTCGAGCGTACGAATCTCGCTCTTACGCTGCTTGTCCTCGGCCTCGGCGGCCTGCTTGTTCTTGATGATCTCCTCTTTAGCCTCGAGCAGAGCCTCTTTTTTGAGGGTCTCGGCCTGACGCTTAGCATCACCGATCAGGGACTCAGCCTGTGCGTGTGCCGACTGGATCTTTTCGTCGGCCTCGTGAAGACTATCCTGCTTGGCGGTGCGCATGTAGGCAATGGCGGCGATGGCACCCAAAACGATGCCAACGAGCGCTGCGATGATAGGCATGCTCACTCCTTTTTATGGATTAGATACACAACAAAGCGAACCGTCCTTACGAACGGCTCGCGACATTTGAGTAATATGGGCGCAGCTTATGCGGGTCGGATACAGATAAACATATAAACAAACTCATCACAGATGAGCACATATCACAAAGCAAATGACAGTGTTTATCGTACGTTGAACCACAACAACTGTCAAATAAATGGCCCCGGCACGGCGGCTAAAACACGGTGAACGGCAGGGCCACAAAACGCATACGCCTAAACCGCACATTCCTCACGTTCGGCATTAAGACGTGCCTTAACGGCATCGGCGGCGACGTGATACGAGAAGCCCTTGCCCATCAAAAACCGAACCAGTTTTTCGAATGCGCGCGTCTCTGGAACACGCCGCTTGGCGAGCAGGGCTGACGCACGCGCCAAATCGTCTTCGACGGTAAAATAATCCTCGGGATAACCGGGAATGTCATCGAGCGCGACATGACGGCGCTTGAGCTCGGTCTCGATTTTGCGCTGTCCCCAACCGCGCCGCTTGCGCTCCTCGATAAAGTACGAGCAAAAGCGGTTCTCGTCTAAAAAGTGATACTCGGTGGCGCGCTCGACGGCGAAATCGATCGCGGGCTGGTGAAAGCCGTAGCGAGCCAGCTTGTCACGGACCTCACCCGTCGCATGGTCGCGGCGCGATAGCATCTCGGTCACCATGGTAAGTGCACATTTACGCTCGATGAGCTGCACCGCCTCACGAAAGTTGTCCCAATCACAGGGAAGATCGGGGCGGTTTTTGACATACAGCCGCGCGACCCGCACGGGAATCCAAATGGACCGCTCAAAACCGCCCTCAAGCTCACAATCGATATGTGCGCAAGGCTTTTTGGACGCATACCCGCTCGAGAACGAGGAGGCCGCCTTCTTATCGGGAAAGACGACCGTGGCCTCGGTCACCATATACGACATGAGCGCAACCGCTACTCGTCGTCATCATCGAGCATGGCGGAACCATCGATGGCGTAAAGCTCGTCAAACTCCTCAGGCGCAGGCTGATCGGTCAGCTCGACCTCGGACGGAGCATCGTCATCAAACTCAAGTCCGCAGGCAAGGCGGACCTTATGCTCAATCTCGTCGGCGCAATCGGGGTGTTCGCGCAGGAACGCCTTGGCGGCCTCGCGACCGTTGCCGAGCTTGTCCTCGCCATAGGCAAACCAGGAGCCCATCTTCTTGCAGATGCCGCACTCGACAGCCATGTCCAGAATCGAGCCCTCCTTAGAGATGCCCGTACCGTACATGATGTCGAACTCAGCAGAACGGAACGGAGCTGCCACCTTGTTCTTAACGACCTTGGCGCGCACGCGGTTACCGATAACCTCGTCCTTAAGCTTAATGCTGTCGATGCGGCGAATGTCGATACGCACCGAAGAGAAGAACTTAAGGGCGCGGCCGCCCGTCGTGGTCTCGGGGTTGCCGAACATGACGCCGATCTTCTCACGCAGCTGGTTAATGAAGATGCACGTCGTGTTGGACTTGGACAGCGAGCCGGCGAGCTTGCGGAGCGCCTGGCTCATCAGGCGAGCCTGAAGACCGACCGTAGTGTCGCCGATTTCTCCCTCGATCTCGGCACGCGGGGTCAGCGCGGCGACGGAGTCGACGACGATGGCATCGATGGCGCCGGAACGCACGAGCATGTCAACGATTTCGAGCGCCTGCTCACCCGTATCAGGCTGGGAAATGAGCACCTCGTCGATATCCACGCCGATGCGCGCGGCATACGTGGGATCGAGCGCGTGCTCGGCATCGATAAATGCCACAACGCCGCCCATAGCCTGGGCCTCGGCCAAGATCTCGAGCGAAAGCGTCGTCTTACCGGAGGACTCAGGACCGTAAATCTCGACGATACGGCCGCGCGGCACACCGCCGATACCCAGAGCGGCATCGAGGGCCAGGGCGCCCGTGGGAATGGCCTCGACCTCGAGCTCGGGACCACCGTCGCCGTACCTCATGATGGAACCCTGGCCGAATTTCTTCTCGATCTCGGCCTTGGTGGTGGCGATCATCTCATCGCGCTCTTTACCCGTCGTGCGAGCATGAACGGTACGTACGGGACCTGAATTCTTGGCCATGAATAGCCCTCCTCTTAACAACCTGCATCGATAATAAACGAACGGCTGTTCGTGGTCAACCGTTCAGGCCAATCATATGCAGGCGGTCTTTCCAAAACCCAACCAAACGCCGACCAAACACTGACCAAATGCTTGACCACAAAGGACCAAATATGAACAAGGCAGGCAAAAATACATCTACAACCAGCACAAACGCCAAATGAGCTTAAGGTCCCTATCTCCACAATTAAGGGGCTCGGAGGCCCCTTAAAACACGTCTATTCCATAGAGTTGAGCACAAGGGCAATGCGACCCAATGCCTCCGTGACCGCATGGGCACGAACACACGAACGGTCGCCCTCATAGTGGCAGCGCACAGAGTCCACGACCGGCACTTCCCCATCAGCCGCGCGATACGCCCAGCCAATATAGAAAG
>CABSNS010000178.1:0-3465 GCA_902479105.1 uncultured Collinsella sp.
GTAGCCGTGCACGTAGGTCTTTGCCTCGTTTGCCCAATCGACCAGCTGCTTGGCGGTCAGTCCCGCCGAACGCTGGCGCACGGCCTCGAGCGCCAAGAGCGCACCGGTCGCGCAGGGCAGAGCGTTGTCGACCACGTAGAGCTCAAAGTTGGGATACTCGGCGCGCACGACATCTGCCGCCTGGCACGCGGAGTTGTAGCTCGACGACAGCGCCGAGGTAAAGCACAGGTAGACCGTGGGCGTGCCCTCTTTGGCGCACTCGGTAAAGAACTCGATATAGCGACCGAGCGACACGGCCGAGGTGGAAACGCGGGCGCCGGCGCGCATGCGGTCGTAGAACTCCTTGGGTGTGATGCTCGACCAGATGTCGTCCGTGCGCTCTTCGCCATCGATAATGAAGGGGAAACCCAGGATATCGACATCGAGGTTCGCGGCGACCTCGGGGCTAAAGTCGCAGCAGGTATCGACGACGATGCGGCAACGGTCCGAATGACCGGCGGATGCGGCCTTGTCCATCAAAGCGACTCCTTACGTAAAAAGGCGGCCACCCGCATGGGATGGCCGCCAAGCGTTAACTCATGCAAGTTAACGTATTTTACTCGTCAAGTGTTTCGATGCGGGGCTTGATGATGCCATATCCACCATTCTTACGGTGATACACCACATTGATGAGGCCAGTCGTCGCGTTCTCGAACACGTAGAAGTCGTGGCCCAGCAGATCGGTCTGCACCAGCGCCTGCTCCTCAGTCATCGGGGTGACATCGATGACCTTCTCGCGGACGAGCAGGTCGTCGTCCTCCTCGGGCAGCAGCAGGTCGGCCAGATCCTCGACACGCTCGACCGGTGCGACATCCGCCGCGCTGGCACCGCCCTGGCGGTTGTCCACGACCTTGGTCTTGAACTTGCGCAGCTGGCGGGTGACCTTATCGGCGGAGAGGTCGATGGCGGCGTACATATCTGCACCGTGCTCGGCAACGCGAATCACCGAACCGCGGGCACGAACCGTAACCTCGACGATAGCCGGGTTGGGGTTCGAGGGGTTCTTCTCATAGCGAAGTACAACGTCGACCGTCATGGGCTCGATATCGAAAACCTTGAGCGCCTCGCCGATCTTCTCATCCACATGCGCACGCAGAGCATCGGTTACCGTCGTCTTGCGTCCAGAAACCTTGATATCCATACGTGGCTCCAATCTGCCTCGGGGACTTACTGTACTGGCTATGTACCCATTGCCGTGCATTTATTCACGCGGATTCCTAAAGACCCGAATAACGATTGCTTGATACCGCATACCGAAGTCTCGTACTTTTCCATGGCAAAGTGCGCTATAGGAGGGGGCCGGCGGCTTTGTATTTGGTCCCGAAAATTGGCTTTGACCTGCTGATTTTATTGGGATGAAAAAGTCGGGCTCCCCCATCGGGGAAGCCCGGCAGTGCGTGTTGAAACCGTGAAGAGGTGTCCTTTCCAACGTATAGGAGACACCACCCCTAGCAATAACTAGCTATTGAGTTTGTTAATGTCGTCGTCGGTGATGGCGCCTTCCTGGCTGGACGATTTGTCCTCGGAGGATGCGGTCTCATTGTTGGAATCGGAGGACTCGCTGCCGGAGGACATGGTCTCACTGGACTCAGAGTCACCCGGCTGCACGTTAGCGCCCGAAACCGTCTTAGTGGTGAGGTCGTAGGGCATCGTGCCATACCAGACAGAGTGGACCGCCTCGAGCGTGCCGTCGGCCGTAATACCGTCGAGAGCATCGCTCACGGCACGGCACAGCTCGTCATTGGACGAGAGGCCCACAACACCAAGCGTCGAGGGCGCCTCGAGCGCACCGACATAGGAGACCTCGCTCATCAGGCGTGCAAGGTAGCCGCCGGCCGTGGAGTCGCAGATCACATAGTCGACCTCGCCGGACTCGAGCGCCTCAAAGCACTCGTTGATGTTGGAGTAGGTCTTTTGGTTGGCGGTGATGCTCTGCTTAGCAAGCGCCTCCTGCGAGGCCGAGGACATCTGAACGCCCAGAGTAGACGTGTTAAGGGTATCGGTGGAAACGCTTAGCGACCCACCATCGCTAGTTTTACCGAACACGGAAGTGGCATCGTACAGGCAGGTGCCGAGCGAGCTAATGTCCCCGTCTGTGGAGTTAATCTCGCCGATAAAGATATCGGCCTTTTTGTCGCCGAGCGCGGAACCTGCCGAGGACGCATCGACAAAGGCGACCTTAAGGCCCATGCGGCTTGCGAGGGCGCGGGCGGCGTCAACCGCATACCCCGTGAGCTCGCCGTCGGCGTCCTGCATGGCCTGCGGCGCATCGGAAGTATCGAGGGCGACCGTCAGGGTTCCGGGAGTGACCAGGGCATCGTCCGACACCGCCGGCGTGACGGTCTCGTACTCGATCTGGTCGATCGTGGGAGTCGTGAACGTAGACAGCGGGTTGAACGCGCATCCGCTCAGGCCCAAAACGGCGATGACCGCTGCGGTCCCAGCACCTAACCGAGCCGCGTGCATCAAGCTGCCCCTCACCATGTCCACTACCCTGCCTTCTGTGTCGTATACGATCCGTGCGTTGCGCGGAATATCAGGTTGTTCCCACCAGCTGACCTGGTATTTGACCCCACACTTGCGCACCGGGGTGTTTGCTCGGGAGGCCGCAGCCACCTTCACGACTGGCCCGCTCGCCCGCGAGGCGGTATTGCCCCAAAGAAAGTAGAACGGACGGTGCGGCTTACATCTAGGACGCGCCATGATCGCGCCGCGCGCACGCGGTCGCTTACGTGGATCCCTTTGACCGCGTCTGTCTTGGACTAGGACGGGCATTTCGTCCGTCCGCAACCACAGCCTGGCAGGAACGTAGCGCATTATAGCTAAGTTCAAGCTAAAGTTTAAGGTTAGGGGCGTTATTCGCATCGCGAGTACAGATTTCGCAGGTCGGAGCGGGCTATTCGTGCCCCTATGAAGCCCGGAGCTCCCCTACGGGGAGCTCCGGGGCACCCGTCTCAGGGTGCCGTGTGCAAAAAACGGCAAATATGAGTACTGTTACCAATTTAGTAGCAGCGTATTACCGCCTCACGAGCCCTTTTTGAGTTCCGCACAGCCTGCTTGGCGCCAAGATATTCCACATTCGTTTATTATCTCTTCGCTGAATCCAGATTATCGGCCCAAGTTTCTTTGTTTTTGCTGTCACTAATCTAGTAACAGTACTCATATTTGCCGTTTTTTGCACAGAGCATATAAACAGACCCCCTATAAAGCCATAGTTTTACGCTGGTTTGAGCCCAAAGCACGCTCGGAGCGTATTCAGCAGAGCATCTTGCCTCTTTCGACGAGCCTCTACGCGATTCTGATATCGCTTACCCATACGCTGGTGGATGCGCCATGCGAGCGCTTCCATCGCCTCCATGTCACAGAGCATTTCGTTGTTGACCGTCGCGACCTCGATTCCCAGAGTGATCAAGCCCGTGTTGCGTT
>CABSNS010000179.1:0-3464 GCA_902479105.1 uncultured Collinsella sp.
GCCGGTGGTGTCGCCGCCCGTGGTCTCGGTGGTCGTGGTCGTCGTGGTAGTCGTTGTGGTGGTTTCCTCTTCGTCCTCGTTTTCGTCCTTGTCGTCGTTCTCCGTCTTCTTGGTGTTGTTGGTGCCGTAGAACTTCCAGACGCTGTTGTTCTTGTAGGTGGGCGCCGTTCCGGTCGCAAACTCCTCGCGCTCGGTACCGGTCAGAACGGTGTTCATAAACCGCTTAAAGACAGGCAGGTTGGTGCTGTCGCCCAGCAGGTCCGTGCCGTACTTTTGGATGGGGATCTCGCCCGCGGAATAGCCGGTCCACAGGGCGCACGCCAGCTGCGGGGTATAGCCGCAGAACCACAGGTTGGTGGTGTTGTCGGTGGTGCCCGTTTTGCCGGCATAGGGCTGGTTGACGCTCAGGGCGCCAGCAGCACCCGTACCGCTGCCCTGCATGACGCCGGACAGAACATCGGTGACCGCGGCGGCCTCGCCCTCGGTAAGCACCTGTGAGGGATTGTCCGTGTGCTGGTACAGCACCGAACCGGTACGAGAGTCAATCTCGGTGATGGCGATCGGCTGACGATAGTAGCCGCCGTTGGCAAACGTCGCGTAGGCGGCGGCCATCTCGAGCGGCGAGATCGAGCCAGTGCCGAGGGTCATGACGGGAACGTCCTCGATGTTGTCCTTGGCGGGATCGATGCCGAGCTTTTTGACGAGCGAGATGATCTTGCTGTTGCCGACGGCTTCCGCCACCTGGATGTAGCCGGTGTTGGAGGAGTATGCCGTCGCCTGCTTAAGCGTGATGTTGCCATAGCTATGGTTGGCGTAGTTTTGGACCTCGGTCGTGGTGCCCTTGGCCTTGAGCGGCGAGTTGCAGTTGAGGGTGACGTTGGGGTTCATGCCGTTTTGGATGGCAGTTGCCAGCGTAAAGGCCTTAAAGGTGGAGCCGACGGGACGCTTGGCCGTGGCATGGTTTACGTGGTTCTCGTCGGCGTTGTAGTCGTAGCCGCCCACCATGCACTTGATGTAGCCGGTCTTGGGGTCGACGACGACCATGCCCATGTCCAGGCCGTCGAGTGAGAGCGTGTCGAGCTGCTGGCGGACGGCATTCTCTGCCACCTGCTGCATCGTGGGGTCGATGGTGGTCTTGACGGTCAGACCGCCCTTAAAGAGCACGTCGGTCGAGAACTCCTGCTCCAGCAGCTGCTTAACATAGGCGACAAAGTAGGGCTGCGAGTATACGTCGACGCCGCTGCCCGAAATCTCGGTCACGTTGAGGGTGATGGGCTCGGCCTGTGCGGCATCGTGCTCCTCCTGGGTGATGTGGCCCAGGCGCAGCATGTTGTCGAGAACCTTGTTGCGGCGAGACAGTGCCAGATCGGGATTGACCGTGGGGTCGTACTGCGAAGGCGAGTTGGGAAGGCCGATGAGTAGCGCGGCCTCGCTCAGGGTGAGGTCGGCGGCGCTCTTGGACAGATAGGTCTCGGCTGCGGCCTCGATACCGTAGGCGCCGTGGCCGTAATAGATGGTGTTGAGGTACATCATGAGGATCTCGTCTTTGGAGTACATATCCTCCATCTTGACGGCGATGTAGGCCTCGCGCACCTTACGCTCGATGGTCGAGTCGAACTGCTCCTCCTGCAGGATGGTGTTGCGCACCAGCTGCTGGGTGATAGTCGAGGCGCCTTCGTGTCCGCCGCCGAGGGTTGCCACCGCAGCACGCGCGATACCCCACAGGTCGATACCGCCGTGCTCGTAGAAGCGCTCGTCCTCGACGTCAACGGTGCCCTGCAGCACGTAGGGGGAGACCTCGTCCTTGGTGATGGACTTGCGGTTTTGCGTGTAGAAGCTCGCGATCTTGTTGCCGTTGCAGTCGACGATCTCGGTGGGCTCGCTCACCAGATACGCGTTGGCGTCGGTGTAGTCGGGCAGATCGGACAGCCAGCGGTTGACGTTGCCGACCATGCCGATGCCAAATGCCACGCCCGCAATCAGCAGAAAGCCCAAAAACGAGAGCAGGATTATGGGCAGGGCATGCGTCTTTGAACGGCTGCGTCCCTGTCGTTGGCGAGGACCCATATATTGACCTCCAGGTATGTCGTGCCGGACGGTGGATGTGCCGTCGGGGCAGGATGGACATAAGTTATTACACGATAAACCAAACGGGGCGCGCGAGGCCTCGTGTATGCTGGAAGACGGCATTTTTCAGAGTGAATGCATACCTTGGTAAGGAGTTTGTCGATGGCGATTCGGACGATGGGGCCGAGCGGACAATACGAGAATGGATTGGATGCTGCCGGTGCGGCGCTGCCCGAGCTGCTGGCGCCGGCGGGCGGACTCGACCAGATGCTTGCGGCCATCGCCGCGGGTGCCGATGCCATCTATGCGGGGTTGGGCGGCTTTAACGCCCGCGTGAGCGCGCATGGCTTTACGGATGACGAGTTTGCGCGCGGCTGCGCCGTGGCGCATGCCCATGGCGTGCGCGTGTACGTGACGCTCAACGTGTTCGTGTTTGACGACGAGTTGTCCGACGCGGTGGCGTTGGGAGCTCATGCACTGGAGCTGGGCGCCGATGCTCTGATTGTCGCCGATGCCGGGTTGGCCTGCGCGCTGAGCGCGGCGATTCCCGGGGTCGAGATTCACCTGTCCACGCAGGCGGGCGTTCATAGCGAAGGCGCCGTGCGGCTTGCCGCCGATGAGCTGGGGGTCGAGCGTGTGACGACGGCGCGCGAGCTGACGGTCGACGAGATTGCGGCGCTATGTGCCACAGGCGTGCCCATCGAGGTATTCTGCCACGGTGCGATTTGCATCGGCTATTCGGGGGCGTGCGAGTTCTCGGCCCTGCGGCGTGGGCGCTCGGCGATGCGCGGCGACTGCACGCAGCCGTGCCGTCTGGCGTACGACCTGGTGGACGAGGCGGGGCAGAGCGTTGTCGCCGTCGAAGGGGATCGCCTGTTGTGCCCGCGCGACTATCTGGGTATTGCGCATCTGCCCGAGCTTGTAGATGCCGGCGTGGCGTCGCTCAAGATCGAGGGGCGCATGAAGAACCCCGATTACGTATTCAATGTGTTGCGGGTGTGGCGCCGGGCGCTCGATATGCTGCGCGACGACGCGTGGGACCCCGGTGCCGTGGAAGAGCTTGAACGCGAGCTGGGAAGGTCGTTTAACCGTGGGTTTACCGATGCTTACCTGCGGGGTCGTTCGGGTGCCGAGCTCATGAGCTTTGAGCGCGCGATCAACCAGGGCGTGCGCGTGGGCCACTTGGTGGCGGTGGGTCACGAAGAGGTGACGGTTGAGCTTGATGCCGCCGTGGCGGCGGGCGATACGCTCGAAATCCGATTTTACCCGGGTGCCGACGCGCGTCCCGATGTGCCCAAGCGCTGGCCACAGGTGCCTTGCCCCGTGGATGCCGCTGCGGGAGAGCGCATCGTCGTGCATTGCAAACGTAAGGTGGACGCGGGCTGCGAGGTCTATCT
>CABSNS010000180.1:0-3455 GCA_902479105.1 uncultured Collinsella sp.
CTACACCGTCTAATTCGTCGGCAGCGTCAGATGTGTATAAGAGACAGGGATCAAGGTCGCCCAGCGCAAGCGGTGTGGGTGGATTGAGCGCGCCGCCCACATGTCCAATACAGCCCAGCAGCACATCGACCAAGCAGATAGCGCGCGCGGTCTGGGTGCTATTGGCATAAGCGATACCGATGCCACCATGAAAACCAGCGTCCACCACCGCAGCAGGCGCCGCGGCAGCCAAATCACGCGCAGTCGCACGGATATCGTCCGCCGGCACGTCGCACATCGACTCGGCCCACTCAGGCGTCCAAGCAGCGGCCGCCTGCGCCAGCTCATCAAAGCCTGTGGTGTAGCGGTCAACGAACTCGTGATCGTACAGATCCTCGGCAATCAAGATATGGACAATACCCAACAGCAGCGCCAAGTCGCAGCCCGGGCGCACGCGCAACCAGCGGTCGGCAAGCGCCGCAGAGCCACTGCGCCGCGGGTCGACCACGATGATCTTCGCCCCACGCCGGCGCGCATCGTTGAGCGCATCAACGGCCCCCGTCGTCGACGAATCCACCAGTGAACGCCCTAGGTACATGATGCAATCGGTATGCGCCAGGTCGGAGGCGGGACTATAGCCCAGGCTGTGCTCCCAACCGGTAAGTCGGCTTACCTCGCAGGCACCGTCTGCACCGTATACGTTGGGCGAGCCCAGCGCATGCATAAAACGACACGCCCAGTAGCGGTCGAACGAGGGCACGCCGAGCGTCATGCCCAGCGCGCGCGGACCATGCCCGTCAACAATCCCCCCAAGGCGCGCAGCGATCTGCGTAAACGCCTCGTCCCAGGAAATCGCATCGAACCCCGAGCCATCCTGGCGGCGACGCATAGGGTGCACGATGCGGTCGCGCTCGTCAAACGGCATTGCCAGGCGATGCCGTCCGCGGGCGCACAGGGCACGCGCCGCGCACGGATGCCCCACAACCGGCAACTCGGCCACCACGCGACCGTCCTCAACGCGTGCCGCAAAGGCGCAATCGGCATAGCATCCCCCGCATGTGGTCACCACGGCGCGACCGTCACGCTTCACAGCAGATGCCATCTCGATTACCCCTTTCATCAGCCAAACACAACAGGCCAAAAGCCCGGCAACGAGCCCCAGACCAAAAAAGCCTCCCGCACGGCAACGCCCCGCGGGAGGCCCGACGTCAAACAGACGGTACCTTACGCCTCGGACTTCTTAGCGTAGATAAACCAGTAGCCGAGCGCGATCAGAACAGCGCCGCCCACAATGTTGCCCAGCGTGGCGGCGGACAGGTTAAACGCAATGCCCGCGGCGTTGAGCGCATCGGCGCCGGCGACGACGGCACCATAGCCGCACGCGTGCATCACGGCGCCCATGGGCAAAAAGTACATGTTGGCAACGCAGTGCTCAAAACCGCAGGCCACAAAGGCGGCGATGGGCAGCAGAATGCCCACAACCTTATCAACCACGGTCTTGCCGGCGGTACCGATCCACACGGCCAGGCACACAAAGATGTTGCACAGGATGCCGCGGAAGAAGATCGTCACCCAGTCGACCGTCACCTTGCCAGCGGCGACGCTCACCATGGAATTGGCGACCGCCTCGCCGTTGAGCTTGTAAATGCCGGCCATGTACACCAAAAAGACGATGAACAGAGCACCGGCAAAGTTACCGACCCACACGACGACCCAGGCCTTGAGCATCTGAGCCAGGGTGATCTTTTTGCTCTTGAGCGCGCAGACCATAAGCGAATTGCCGGTAAACAGCTCGGCGCCGCACACCAGCACCAGCACCAGGCCCAGGCAAAAGCACAGGCCGCCCACGACGCGCTGGGCGCCCCAGCCCAGCGTGCTATCGCTCAAGAACACGGTAAAGAACAGACCGCCGAAGGCAATGAACGCGCCGGCGAACATTGCCAACAGAAAGGCCTTTGCGACCGGCAGGTTGGCCTTGGTCACGCCGGCGGCCTCGGTCTTGGCCTCGATCGCGGCGGGCGCCAGGCAATCGGGAGCGGGATATTCTGCCTTGGAATCTGCCATGTCAATCACTTCTTTCCTAATCAGCAGGGACAAGCGCTCCTATTGCTCTTGCCCCAAGCGGACAAAGTGGGAAAAGTCGTTGGCGGCCACGGCGTCGTACACGGCGTCGACGGCGTCAAAGACCTCCGGGGACATGGGGTTGTAGAACTCCGTGTCGCCCGGCTGAATCCCTATGAAGACGATATCTTCGCACGATTGCTCGATTTCCTCGATCAGAATCGACAAAGGGAGCGAATGCGTGGTGAACATCGACTTGCGGGCCACGTCACGTTTGTCGAGCAAGCGGATGGCGCCGACGGGCAGCGCCATGTCGGCGGCATCGACCAAGACCAGACGCGGCGGACGCTCGCGCTTGACCTCGATGATGTCGTCCTCGGGCGTTTGGCCTCCGTCGATGGTGTACCAGCCGGCGATGGGTGCGTCCTCCATCTTTTTGGAGAGCACGGGGCCGGCGGCATCGTCGGCACGCAGCACGCTTCCCGCCGTGAGCACGATACCCGCAAACGGGGCGCCGTTCACATGACCATCCACAACGCGACCCATTACTGCAACCTCCCCGTCAGATACACGCCCGACACATCGCGCACGCGCTCAACCAGATCGCGAAACTTCATCAGAAACGCGACCTGCTGGGCATGCAGGCCAAAGTCGTCATCGAACACCGAGATGCCGGCCTTGGCAGAACCGCGAAAACCGCGCTCGTCGAGCAGTGCATCGCAGGCCTCGAGCAGCGACGGCACCGCCGCCTTGTCGAGCTGGCACTCGCCAAAGGAGCGGATGGCCTCGAACTTGGTCTTGGCCTCCCCCTCCGGCAGCGCGTCGACGAGCGAATAGAACACGCTCACCGGCACCGACAGGCGCGGCTCAAAGCAGTCGAGCACGCCGGTGTGGTGGCCCACGGCGAGCGTGTAGTACAGCACGTCGCAGGCCTCCTGGGGAACGTCTTCCTCGGTCTCCACAAACTTACGCGTGAGCTCATAGAAGACCACCTGGTCGGGCGCATGGCCCAGGCAGGGGTCGGCGACGCCCTCGGCAGCCTCGTCGCTTGCGCGCGAGGCATCGCCAAAGGAGCCGCCGAGCATGCCGGGGCCCGCAAAGTAACCAGAGCGGTCCGTGAGCTCCATCTAGCGACCTCCGGCCAGCACCAGATCCTGCAGCGCCGAGTACACCTCGACGCGGCGCGGATCGTCCTGCTTGTCGATGAGCAGCGCCATGGCACCGCGGATATCGCCCTTGGGCGCGCCCTCGAGCGTATCCATAAACTCATTGGCCAGGTCGCGGCCGTAACGGTAGCCGCTCATGGCGCGAGCCTCGCGCTCGATGGCAACGCGCAGCTTGTACGGCACGCCGGGGTGCAGGATATCGGCCTGCTCGCCGGCAGCCTCCACCGTGGTCTCGGCATGGAGCTTTTG
>CABSNS010000181.1:0-3440 GCA_902479105.1 uncultured Collinsella sp.
TCTAATTCGTCGGCAGCGTCAGATGTGTATAAGAGACAGTAGGCATGGACTGAGCCTTGGCCTTGGCAACGGCAGCGGCGAGGCTGGCGTTGTTCTCGGGCAGCGGGTCACCGCCGAGACGGGCAGCAACGGTAATGTTGCGGCTGAGCTTGGAGAAGAGGGCGGAACGCTTGGCGTCCTGCGCGCCCTTACGATGCTTGGTTGTGGCCCACTTAGAGTGTCCGGACATACGTGTCTCCTATCGGTTTCGACCTAAAGCCCAGCGCAGATGCTCGGGCAATATAAACAAACGTCGTTATGATATACCTACTGGCCTGCGAGATAAACCCCAAAATGAAGGCGTCGTGATGATGCCCCCCTTTGGTGCAAAGAAACCTGACCCCAATGCACCAAGTTAGGACCAGAGGAGATCGCTGCGGGTGATGGTGGCGCCGATGGCAAAGGGCATGCAGGCGATGACCGGATACAGATAGCGCATGTAGGTCGAGCCGTTGCAGGGACCGATCAGGCACACGGCGAGCACGCCCAGCAGCGGCACCCAGATCGCCAGCGCACGCCACGAATGACGACGTAACAGATAGACCACCACGGCGATCATGATCCACACATAGGTGGCCGAGCTCATGGTGAGCGAAATAAACGGGATGCGCTGCACCGCCACACGGTACAGATTGATCAGGTGGTCGCACCAGCGCACTACGTTGCTATCGACCGGATGGAAGTCGAAGTACTTGAGGTTGTCGGGACGCGCCATGATCTCGGCACTACGCGCCGTGCTGTAGACCCAGGCATCGCGCGCGCTCGGATAAAAATAACCATAGTAGTTATTGATAAGCGCCGAAATATAGCACTCGGGATCCTTCTTAAACATCTGAGCCCATACCTCAAAATAGGCATCGATATCCTCCTGCGAGGCGTACTCGTTAAAGCAGTTCTTGACGGCATCGGACTTGTCGGGGTTGTAGCGGCGGCCCAGGTTCTCGTACTTGAGCACCCGGTCGATCACGGCACGCTCTTCGTCGGTCACCAAACCGTCGCAGGGCGCCTCCACAATGGTGCCGTCCTCCTTAACCGTGGGGTTGACGCCCGAGTTAAGGCCGTCGTGCTTTTGGACAAAACGAGCCGTCTGCTGGAACGGAATCGAAAGGATTTCGCGCTTGGAGCCGGGCGTAATGTCGTGCGCCGGCATAAAGACCTTGGTGAAGTACATATTAGAGGCAAGGCAGAGCGCGAGCACCGCGAGGACACCGACCCAGCGGAAACGCGGGATGACGCCTGAAGGCGCAGCACCAGTCTGCTTGGCTGCACGACGAGTCACATGCACGTCCCATGCGCAAAACGCCGCTGCGATTACGCATGCCGCCAGGGGAAACACCAGGCCGCCGTTGCGCAGGAACGTGGAACCCATGGAGCCCAGAGCGAGCAGCAGCCAGTCGTGGCGCGCAAAGAGCACGGGGGCTTTCTCGCCCGCTCGCTCGACATTGGCATCACGACGGGGCAAGCCACATGCCACGAGCTTGACGGTCTGTACCAGCAGCACCAAGAACGCGTCGGCAAAGAGCACGTCTTTGGTGAGCAACGCCGCGTAGTTAGAGAACATCGGCATAAACGCAAAGAACAGCAGGATCGCACCGCGAACCGGCAGGCTTACGCCCAGTTTGCGCAGCGACGAAATGGAATAGGCCATGCAGGCGGCCGTAATGACGAACTGAGCACAGGTGTAGATGGCAAGACCTGCGTTGGCGCTGTTGAACAGTGAAAGCCCCAGCTGGACGCACGAACCGATGATAGCCGTGTGCACCACGGGGTGATGTCCGTTGAGCAACACATTGGGATTGAGCAGACGCAGGTAGTCACTCGTGCCGTTGGGGTAGTTGAACCACTGGCGAATCTGCGCACCCGTATCTCCCATAAAAAGGCCGGGCAGCGAAGCGATAAGCGTGGGCGCCCAGGCGATCATAAGCACCAGGAAGGGGCCGGCAAAGGGATGGACCGAGAGCACGGCGTGAGTCACACGCCATACGCGGCCAAAGTGCGCTTCGGAAAACGGAATGCGCCGAGAGCTCAGCCAATCCAGGCACTCAAAAGCCAAATAGAAGGCCACGATCGCTAAGAGCATCCAGCCCGCGCCGCCAATCCAGGCGCAGACGATGCGGGCTTTGTCGCCAAGGACAATCTCGGCCGAGTCGGTGAGGTCGTAGCTGCGGCCGAACACCATGCAGATGGCGAAGAACAGCGACGGCAGAATGATCGATGGACGCCAGGTGTCGCCACGGCCAAAGAACACGTAGCGAAACGGCAAGGTGAGCAGGCAGGCAAGTGCAAGCAGCATGACCGCGTCGGTATGGCCGGCAAACGAAAGGAGCACCTCGTAGCACACGTACAGCATGCCCGAGGCTTTGGGGTCAATCGCCAAGACTGCGTTGCTCGACACCGGGGCGGGATCGATGGAAAACGCCGTGGTCGCCAACAGCGCGAGCAAAAATGCGATGAGCGTCTGCTTGGCGGGGTAGCGCTTAAACCAGACGATGCGGGCAGCGTCGCGCGCAGCCGTTGTGGAGAGGTCGGAATCCTTCACAGTCCGAAAGCCTTTCTAGAAACCTATCAAACTCGGCAAGACTACCACAAAGGTGCCTGTCCCCTTTGTGGTAGTTAGGCGTCGAGGTAGATGCGCTGGGGCCGGTTGCGGCGACGAGCAAAGATGATGAGCGCCAGGCCCGCGATTACGAGCGGCAGGCTCAGCAACTGGCCCATGGTGATAACGCCACCCAGCAGATAGCCCAGCTGCGCATCGGGCACGCGCACAAACTCAATGAGGAAGCGAACGATGCCGTAACCCATCACAAAGACGCCCATAAACGTGCCTTGGGGCAGTAGCGGCTTTTTGCGGCTGAGCACCTGCAGAATGCAAAAGAGCACAATACCCTCGAGGAATGCCTCGTAGAGCTGGGAGGGATGGCGCGGCATATCGCCCGCGGTGCCGCCAAAGATCACGCCCCAGGGCAGATCGGTCGGCTTGCCCCACAGCTCGCCGTTGACAAAGTTGGCGCAGCGTCCCAGACATAAGGCCAGCGGAGCACCGATAACGGCAAGGTCGGCGATGGTCCAGGCGTCGAGCTTGTACATGCGGCACACGAGCACGCCGCCAATAATGCCGCCCACCAAACCGCCATGGAAGCTCATGCCGCCCTCGTTGGTGGCAAAGATCTCGAGCGGGTGCGCCCAGTAGTAGCCATCACCGTAAAAGACGACGTAGAACAGGCGCGCACCGATAATGAGGCCAAAGACCACGCCGACCACGACACTCGTCAGGTCGTCAATCGTGATGTTAAAGCCCCAGCGACGCTGCGTGCGGTACATGACGACCGCCGTGAGCAGGGCGCCGACCACGTAGGCTAGGCCGTACCAGTAGATGGTGATGGGGCCCGCCGAGATCGCGA
>CABSNS010000182.1:0-3413 GCA_902479105.1 uncultured Collinsella sp.
CCCGCCTCGCCCGGCCAGGTCCGATGAGCCACGTTAACGAGCCGCCAAGATGGCGTCGATGAGCGTCAGTACGCCCCCGTCGTTGTTGCTCGGAATGCGCCACTTGGCGTGCGCGTTCATGTGCTCCTCGGCATTGTCCACGATAAAGCTGTGCCCGACGCGCTCCAGCATGGGGATATCGTTGTAGGTGTCGCCCACGGCGGCGGCATCGGCGATATCGATGCCGAGCTGCTCGCACAGGTGCGCGACGCCAGCGCCCTTGTCGACGCCCAGGTTCATAAAGTCGATCCACTCGCGGCCGGCATTGGTGACGTAGAGCTTGTCCGAGAACTCGGGGCTATAGCTCTCGCGGAATGCGGGCTCGGCATCATAGGCCGGGAAGAAGATCGAGATCTTGTTGGACTCGATATCAAGGTCCTCAAAGCTGTCGACGTAGTTGATTGTGTTGTAGTAGACGCTGATCTCGTCGTGGTATTGATGGTCGCGGGCAAGCACGTAGAACTCGTCGAAGCAGCACAGGACGGGGACAGCGCGAGGATCCTCCGAGGCACGGCTCAAGACCTGCTGATACAGCTCCACGTCGATAGTGCTCTTATAGATATAGCTGCCGCGATAGATCACGCACGCTCCGTTGTCGGGACAAAAGGCGAGGCGGTTCTTGACGCCCTCGAACATCTCCTCGAGCTTGGGGGCGGGACGTCCGCTGGAGGGGCAGAATACGATGTCGGCGTCGGCGAGCTTGTCTAGGCGCTCATCAAGACCCTGGGGCAGCACGCGCTCGTCGGTCAGCAGCGTCTTGTCCATGTCGACGGCGAGAATCTTAATATTTCCGATATTGGCGTCCGATTCGTAAGTTTGCATAAAAGCGAGCCTTTCGTTTCGAGATTGTTTCAGACGTTATAACCATCAATTCGTAGTCGGGCGTATTTTCGCAGGAACGGAGCGTATTTGCACCACGCTTCACAAAGTAATGAAAAAACTTTTCAGAAATTTGAATTTGTCGCTTGTGCTGCGGGCACTTTAGCGTAATATAGCGACCATCGAAAACGGAGACGGAAAAACAACCGCTTACCGAGGAAAAGGTACCGTTTACGATATTAGAATTGCGCCCGGCGATAGGTGAAAGGAGAGGCAGATGCAGTTCGTAACGATCATCACCACTGCAGACAATGCCATCCGACGCCAGCGCGCAATTTCCCGACGACGATAACAATCGTCTCTGTCCGCATGGGGCGCAATGCCTCAACAGAGTCATTTTGAGGTCGTTGGGTTTTAGCACGACATAGACGCATGTTTCTAGGGCATGTTGTGCTGTTTTTTGCTATTTAACCTGATATTGCACGGTTTTTGACCTCAAGGTGACTTGCAACTGACCGATGTTCTAACTAGCTACCAAGGGCGAAAGGAAACAGCCATGAGCAAGGAAAAAGTCGTTCTCGCATATTCCGGTGGTCTTGATACATCCGTATGTGTCAAGTGGCTCCAGGACGAGAAGAATCTCGATGTCGTTTGTGTCTGCGGCAACGTGGGCCAGGAAGAGACCGGACTGGATGCCAAGAAGCAGAAGGCGCTCGACCTGGGCGTTCTCGATTGCCAGGTGCTCGACCTGCGCGACGAGTTCTCCGATGAGTTTCTGACTAAGGCCATCGCCGCAAACTCCATGTACGAGAACAAGTATCCGCTGCTCTCCGCCCTGTCTCGCCCGCTGCTTGCCAAGAAGCTTGTTGAGGTCGCCCACGAGTTTGGCGCGACCTACGTCGCCCACGGCTGCACCGGCAAGGGCAACGATCAGGTCCGTTTTGAGGCCGCCGTCAAGGCCCTCGACCCCGAGCTCAAGGTTATCGCCCCGGTTCGCGAGTGGGACCTGAAGTGCCGTCCCGACGAGGTCGCCTATGCTCACGCCCACAACGTGCCGGTTCCCGAGGGTGCCAACGACAACCCCTACTCCATCGACGACAACCTGTGGGGTCGTGCCATTGAGTGCGGCCACCTGGAGGATCCCTGGAACGAGCCGCTCGACGACGCCTGGGTTATGACCAAGAACCCCGAGGACACGCCGGACACCCCGACCTACACCGAGATTGAGTTTGAGGCCGGCAAGCCCGTCGCCGTAGACGGCAAGAAGATGAAGCTCTCTGAGATCGTCATCGCCCTCAACAAGATCTCCGGCGACAATGGCTTTGGCCGTCTCGATCTGGTCGAGGATCGCCTGGTGGGCCTTAAGAGCCGCGAGTGCTACGAGGTTCCCGGCGCCCTGACGCTCATCACCGCCCACAAGGCGCTCGAGGACATCTGCGTCGAGGGCGACCTGCTCAAGACCAAGATCAAGCTCGAGCAGGATTGGGCCACCGCCGTGTACAACGGCCAGTGGTACAGCCCGCTCAAAAACGCGCTCGATGCCTTTATGGCCGATACCCAGAAGTTCGTGACCGGCACTGTCCGTCTGAAGTTCTTTAAGGGCAACTGCCATGTCGTCGGCCGCAAGAGCCCCTTCAGCCTCTACGACTACGGTCTGGCTACCTACGACCGCGACACCACGTTTGACGAGAAGGCCAGCGCCGGCTTTATCGAGATCGATACGCTGTCGCTCAAGACGTGGGCAAAGGTCCAGGGCCCCAGCTCTGCTGCCGCCCAGGCCTAGCGCCTCCTTCCCTTGGTATCCGCGCGGCCCATCCGCGTGATACATAACGGGCGCACGGGGTCCCTACCTTTCGTTATGCTTGCTGACACTTCTTAACATCGGTGGCCCCTACGTTCCGCCCGCATATATGATGCCGTGTCTGCGGCTGAGTCCGAGCCCCGCCGGGGTTGTCCGGCGGGGCTCCTTCTATCAATTTGGCGGCTCTGCGCCTATATATATGAGGAGTATCCATTATGTTCAATGCTATCGCGCATGCTTTACTTGCCCTCGCGCCCGAGTTCGATGCTGCAAGGGTCGAGGACATCCCTATGAGCCTGAAGGCCTGGATCGATGGTTCGCAGGGCAACATCCGGAGGGAGACGTTGGGCGCCAAGTGCATGGCGCGTCACTTCTTTGCAAATTAGCTACATGGCTCCGCACACGGTGGGGAATGTGTAAAACTAGCGGTTGAAAAATCGCTTTAGCGATATGGCGCATTGCTTTGGGCGCTTGTTTTGGTATTTGGAGAAAGGGGACGGTTCCATGGCTCTTTGGGGCGGTCGTTTTGAGGCAGGCGTGGCCGAGGTCACGCAGGAGTTTGGCGCGTCGCTGCCGGTCGACAAACATCTCTATAAACAGGATATCGCCGGCTCTAAGGCGCATGCCAAAATGCTGGCGGCCCAGGGCATCATCAGTGCCGAGGACGAGCAGGCGATTGCCGAGGGTCTGACCGGAATCGAACAGGATCTGTCTCTTATACACATCTCCGAGCCCACGAGACTCCTGAGCATCT
>CABSNS010000183.1:0-3408 GCA_902479105.1 uncultured Collinsella sp.
CCGTCTAATTCGTCGGCAGCGTCAGATGTGTATAAGAGACAGTTTTGGGAGAGGGGGAGAGCGAGTAATGGCGCAGAGCTTCGATTCCCTTACCGCCGCCCAGATCGCCGCGGGCGTTGCCGCCGGCGACTTTACTGCTACCGAGGTGGCCCAGGCCTCCCTTGCCGCCATCGAGGCGCGCGAGGGCGGGGTCCAGGCATTCCTGCAGGTGGCGCCCGAGCTTGCGCTCGAGGCCGCTGCGCGCGTGGATGCCGACCGTGCCGCAGGCAAGCCGCTGCCCCCGCTCGCGGGCGTGCCGCTGGCCATCAAGGACAACATGAACCTCGTGGGCACGCGCACCACCTGCGCTTCCCGCATGCTCGAGAACTACCAGAGCGTCTACACCGCCACCTGCGTCCAGCGCATGCTCGATGCCGGCTGCCTGCCCATGGGCAAGGCCAACATGGACGAGTTTGCCTTTGGTAGCTCTACCGAGAGCTCGGCGTTCCACCGCACCAACAACCCCTGGGATACCGAGCGCGTGCCCGGCGGCTCCTCGGGTGGCTCCGCTGCCGCCGTCGCCGCGGGCGAGGTCGCGCTCTCGCTGGGCTCGGACACCGGCGGCTCCATCCGTCAGCCGGCGTCGCTGTGCGGCGTGGTGGGCTTTAAGCCCACGTATGGCGCCGTGAGCCGTTATGGCGTGGTTGCCTTTGGCTCGTCGCTCGACCAGGTGGGCCCCTTTGGCCGCACGGTCGAGGATGTCGCGCTGGCCATGAACGCGCTTACCGGCGCGGGCCACGATCCGTACGACTGCATCAGCCAGGATTGCGCCGTCGACTTTACCGAGCATCTCAACGACAGCATCGAGGGCAAACGCGTGGGCATCATCCCCGCGTTTATGGAGGCCGAGGGCCTGACGCCCGAGGTAAAGGCCGCTGTTCAGCGCGCCGCCCAGGAGCTGCAGAACCAGGGTGCCGAGCTGGTCGAGGTCGACCTGCCGCACCTGGACGCCGCCATCGCCGCCTACTACGTCATCGGCCCGGCCGAGGCGTTCTCTAACCTGGCCCGCTTCGACGGCATTCGCTACGGCTATCAGGAGGAGGGCTGCGCCAACCTGTCTGACCAGAGCTCGCTTTCGCGCGCTCACGGCTTTGGCGCCGAGGCCAAGCGCCGTCAGATGCTCGGCGCCTACCTGCTGAGCTCGGGCGTGTACGACAAGTACTACTACGCTGCGCAAAAGGCCCGCACGCTCATCACGCAGGACTACGACGCCGCGTATGCCAAGGTGGACACCATCCTCATGCCCGCCTCGCCGCGCACGGCCTTTAAGTTTGGCGAGATCAGCGACCCCACGCAGATGTACCTTTCGGACCTGTACACCATCTCGCTCAACATCTGCGGCAACGGTGGTATCTCGGTGCCGCTGGGCCTGGGCGAGGATACTCAGCTGCCCGTTTCTGCCCAGCTGGTGGGTCCGGCCTTTAAGGATCGTCAACTGCTCATGTTTGCCCGCGCCCTGGAGCGCGGCTTTGCCGATGCCGCCACGGGTGCGCCCGCGCTTTCCGTCGCGCTCGATTTTGCCGGGAAGGGAGGCGAGCTGTAATGAAGGAGCTTTCCGAGGTCCTGCAGGATTGGGAGGCCGTGATCGGCCTGGAGATCCATACCGAGCTCACCGCACTCGATACCAAGATGTTCTGCAACTGCAAGCTCAGCCACGATGACGAGCCCAACGCCAACGTGTGCCCGGTGTGCCTGGGCCTGCCCGGTGCCCTGCCGGTGCCCAACAAGCGCGCCATCGAGAGCATCGTCAAGGCCGGTCTCGCCACCAACTGCGAGATCCAGCGACACTCGATGTTCTACCGCAAGCACTACTTCTATCCCGATATGGCCAAGAACTTCCAGACCACGCAGGGTCCGGTCGCCTTTGCCATGTACGGTCATCTGGACCTGGACGTGACCGGTCGCGGTGCCGCCGAGCGCCCCGACTGCGCGTTTGGCGAGGCAGAGGCCCAGAGCCTGGCGAGCGCTTCGGCCAACGCCGAGGGCCTGTCCACGTCTATGACGTCGATCATGCGCGAGGGTAACCAGCGCGCCGGTCACCTGGCCAGCTACGATGCGTCCAACCTGCAGATGCCCGAGCGCCGCGAGGACGGTTCCTACACGGTGCCCATCCGCATCCTGCGCATCCACATGGAGGAGGATGCCGCCAAGATGGTCCACGTAGGCGGCGCCGAGGGCCGCATTACCGCCGCGGCCGAGTCGCTCGTCGACTACAACCGCTGTGGCACGCCTTTGATTGAGCTCGTGACTGAGCCCGATCTGCGCACGCCCGAGGAGGCGCGCCTGTTTATGGAGAAGCTCCGTCGCATCTTTGTAACGCTGGGCATTTCGGACTGCTCCATGGAGAAGGGCTCCATGCGCTGCGACGGCAACGTGTCGCTGCGCCGCCGCGGCGAGACCAAGCTGGGCACCAAGACCGAGCTTAAGAACCTCAACTCGTTTAAGAGCCTGCACGATGGCCTTGCCTACGAGATCTGCCGCCAGGCCGAGGTGCTGGAGGAGGGCGGCATCATCTATCAGGAGACCCGCCACTGGGAGCCCAGCCGCAAGCGCACCGTGGTCATGCGTGTGAAGGAAACGGCAGACGACTATCGTCTGTTCCCCGATCCCGACCTGGCGCCGTTCGACCTGGACGACGAGTTTATCGACCGTTGCCGTGGCGAGATTCCCGAGCTGCCCGATGCCAAGTGCGCCCGTTTTGAGGCCGACTTTGGCATCAAGACGGCTGACGCCGAGCAAATCGCCGGCGACCCGGAGTTTGCCGAGTTCTTTGAGGCCGCCGCTGCCGGCATGGCTGGCAAGGAGGCCCAGACGGTCGCAAACCTGCTGGTGAACGAGATGATCGCCTACCTTAAGGGTGCGGGCGTGTCGCTCACCGAGTCCGGCATCGCGCCGGCTCAGGTGGCAGCCCTTGCCAAGCTGTTGGCGACCGACGCCATCAGCTCCAACCAGGCGCACGAGGTCTTTGAAGCCATGGCCCAGACCGGCGACGACCCCAACAAGATCGTCGACGAGCGCGGTATGCGTCAGGTGAGCGATGCCGGCGCGCTGCAGCCGATCGTGGACGAGGTGCTGGCAAACTGTGCCGATCAGGCGCAGCAGTATCGTGACGGCAACCAGAAGGTCATCGGCTTTTTGGTGGGCCAGTGCATGAAGGCGAGCCGCGGCAAGGGCAACCCAAAGCTCTTCAACGAGTTGCTGAGAACGTCGCTCTCGTAAACGGGAACCGAGGGGCCGGGCGCAGGGCCTTGCCTCTCAATTTCGGACAGTCCTGACTCACGACGGAGGCGCCACTGGCGCCTCCTGTTCGTGCGGAACTCATTGAGAGGCAAGGCCCTGCGCCCGGCCCCTCGGTTCCGCAACGACTCG
>CABSNS010000184.1:0-3403 GCA_902479105.1 uncultured Collinsella sp.
CCGATGCCATGCGCGTGGTGGCTGAGCTTATCGAGCGCAATGCCGACCAAGAGGACAAGTCGGCCGGCCTTCCCATCGAGGCCTGCCTGGATGTGATTGACCATGAGTAACGCTGGCGAGGGCGGCGTCAAGCCTGCGGGCGAGAACAGGCCGCTCGGCGCGCCGCGTGGCAAGCGGCCGCGTATCCGCGTGAGCTGCGTGGACCAGCTGGGGACGTGCCGCTGCCACCATGGTCACAAGCCGGGCGACGTCTTTGACTTTGACCGAGACCGCGGCAAGATGTGCGCCATGGCCTGTCACGTGGGCTTTCCCTATATCGATATCCTGCGCTATGGCGGAACCGTGCCTGGCAACGAGCCTGGTACGGCAAAGTTCTGCTGCCCCGAGGTCGATACGCTGAACGTCTGGCTTGCCGAGATCGTTGACGAGTAGTCGAGCGCAATGTGGCAAAGGGACAGCCCCTTTGTCACATTCGCCGGGGCTGCCCCTTCTTTTTGCTTATAATCCTAAATCTCTGCATTTCATCCGATTTTAGGTTCTAAAAATCCTACATTTCATCGATAATTAAGCGCATAAAACTTTGCATTTCATTTGATGACACTGAGGGGAGAGCCTATGCTGCGCAGGAAAATAGCGGCAGAGCTGGAGCGTTGGCTGAAGTCTGCCGAGCAAAAGGCCTTATTCATCACGGGTTCTCGCCAGATCGGCAAAAGCTATTCGATTCGCGCATTTGGCAAAGCCAGCCATGCAACCTACATCGAGCTTAACCTCATGGAAAATCGCCAGGCAAAAGATGCTCTTCTCGAGGCGCGGGATGCCGATGATTTCATCAGCAGGGTGACGCTTCTTTCGGGAAAGTCGATTGCACCAGGCAAAACGCTCGTGTTTATCGATGAGGTCCAAGAGGCCCCCGACATCATGACGATGGCAAAGTTCCTTGTTGAGGACGGGAGGTGCCGCTGGGCGTTTTCGGGGTCAATGCTCGGGACCCAGTTCAAGGGCGTCAGGTCCTATCCCGTGGGGTATGTCCACGAGCTTAGGATGTTCCCGCTCGATTTTGAGGAGTTTTGCTGGGCAACCGGGGTGAGCGAGGGGGCTCGCCAAACGATACGTGACGCGTGTATCAGCGAGAGGCCCATTCCTGATTACATTCATGACGCGATGATGGCAAACTTCAGGACCTATACCGTTGTCGGCGGAATGCCGGAGGTCGTGCAGCGTTTCCTTGACACGCAGGGCGACCTTGCCTCTGTTCGTCAGCTACAGTCAGAGCTCAACGAACAGTACCGGCGGGATATCTCTAAGTATGCAAGCGGGCGAGCCCTTCAGGTGCAGAGCATTTACGATCAGCTCCCTATTATGCTCGAGGGCGAAAACAAACGCTTCGTGCTCAATTCCATTGACCCCAAGGCGCATTATGAGAAGTACCAGCGAGATTTTGTCTGGCTTGTCGATGCCGGCGTTGCTCTCAAAGCCGATATCGTAACCGAGCCAAAGTCGCCCCTGCTCAAGACGGCACGGCCATCGCAGTTCAAGCTATACCAATCGGATACGGGCATGTTGATGGCGCGCTACCCCGTTGGAGTCGCCCAAGCGGCGTATCTTGATAGCAAGGAGCCCAATCTGGGCGGCATTTACGAAAACGTGGTGGCCCAGCAGCTGGCTGCCCAAAATCGCCAGCTTTACTACTATCAGACAAAAAAGCGCGGTGAAGTGGACTTTGTGGTCGACGGACCGGATGGGACGGCTGTTCCGATCGAGGTTAAATCGGGCTCCTATTACCACGCGCACGCTGCGCTCGGTCATGTGCTTGATACGGCTGAATATGGCGTAAGGCTCGGGATTGTTTTCTCGAGAGGCAACGTTGAGCGCAACGGAGCGGTTCTCTATTTGCCGCTATATGCGACCTGGGCCCTTTCGGATGTTTTGGGCGACTCCTGCGCCGAGGGGATAAAGCTGGAGGTCAAGCCGGTCTAGGGCCAGTCCCGGATGTGACAAAGGGACAGTCCCTTTGTCACATTCATGAGTGTGGATTTTCTCCCACCGAGATAACGAGCGTGGATTTTCTCCCGTTTAGAGCGCACTCGAACGCTCAAAGTGGGAGAAAATCCACGCTCGTTTTATGCCGATGGCGTGGCCCGTGTGCCCGCGCCGCCCGAGCGCCTACAGCTGCTCGAGCATGGCGGTGCAACCGGCGAGTACATCGCGGTAGGTGGCGTCGAAATTGCCGGTGTACCAGGGGTCGGCCACGTCGCCGGGGCGATCGGTCCAATCGAGCAGGCGCGAGATCTTGCCATCGGGGTCCTTCCCAAAAATTCGGTACAGGGCGCGGGCGTTCTCGTCGTCCATATAGACAATGTGGTCCCAGTCGCCATACTCCGCGCGACGTACCTGACGTGCGCGATGTGCGACGACGGGAATCCCGACCTCGCGTAGCTTGGCAACGGTACTGTGGTGTGGCGGGTTGCCGATCTCCTCGGTCGAGGTCGCCGCGGAATCGATGGCAAACTCCGCCTCGCGCCCAGCGCGGCGCACGAGCTCGGTAAACACCGACTCGGCCATCGTCGAGCGGCAGATGTTTCCATAGCAGATAAACAGTACACGTTGCATATGCGGTTTCCTTTCGATCGCCATCATCGAGCTCGAGTATCGCATCTACGCCTGCGCCATCGCCCTCTTGCGTTCCCAGCGAGCCAACTTAATCGTCACCAGCGTAAGCACCCAGGCCACAAGCGAGAACGCGGCACCCACTGCGCCTACATATGCAATGCCAACGCTGCTTACCACGGCGCCGCCCACTGCGGTGCCAAACGAGATGCCGACGTTAAACGCCATGGGCTCAACCGAACTTGCGAGTACCATCGACTTGGGATGGCGGCTGCGTGCCACGTCCATAAAGTGCGTGATGCACGACACCGAGAACAGGTACATGAGCAGCGCCAGGCTAAAGACAAAGACCAGCGCGAGCGGCATGGTGCCGCCCACAGCAAACAGTCCGAGTAACGCTGCAGCCTGCAGCACAAACGTCACGAGTAGCGCCTTCATGCCAAAGCGAGCATCGATCCATCCGCCCAGGATGTTCGAGATCAGGCAGAACACGCCGTAGGCCATGAGCGTGGTACTGGCTTCGACCGTGCCCATGCCCAGCACCTGCTCAAGATAAGGCGTCACGTAGCCGTAGAACACATAGACCGAGCCCACGCCAAACAAAAAGATGAGCATGCCGGTGATGATGCTCGGTTCGCGCAGCAGCCCCGCCTGCTCGCGAAAGGTGGCAGGTTCGTCGGTTTGCCCAGCGCGCGGCATAAACATCACGAGCGCTCCGCAGATCAGAACGGCAAAGGCCAGCGTGCCGTACATGGCCACGTGCCAATCGAGTGTGCCGGCCACAAACTTGCCGATC
>CABSNS010000185.1:0-3400 GCA_902479105.1 uncultured Collinsella sp.
CTACACCGTCTAATTCGTCGGCAGCGTCAGATGTGTATAAGAGACAGCTATGTGTCCTGCTCGCCCTATCGCGTACCCCTCGCGCGCCTGGCTGCCGCTCAGGCCAAGCTCGAGGCCAAGCGCTCCGCTTAACGTTTTGGGTTTAGACGCCTAGCGTAGCCCCCTTCATGCCGCCCGTCTCATTCGTGAGGCGGGCGGTTATCATGTGCGGGTTTTGTCTTTTTGTCTGCGTAAAAAATTGTTCTTGCAGCAGAAACCCGCGCGTGTATACTCGAATACGTTTGTTCAACTACGTGCCGGCCAGGGTGGTACGGCACCTCTAGAAGAGTAAGGAATTGCACATGGATTACATCCGCGCAATCGAGCGTCAGCAGATCCGCGAGGACATTCCTCAGGTTCGCGTCGCCGACAACGTCAAGGTTCACTACCGCATTAAGGAAGGCGACCGCGAGCGCATCCAGGTCTTCCAGGGCGACGTCATCCGCATGGCCGGCGCCGGTGCCCGCGAGACCTTCACCGTCCGCAAGATGTCCTTCGGTGTCGGTGTTGAGCGTACCTTCCCGCTTCACAGCCCCAAGATCGCCAAGCTCGAGGTCGTTCGTCATGGTCGCGTCCGTCGCGCCAAGCTGTACTACCTCCGCGACAAGGTGGGCAAGGCTGCTCGCATCCCCGAGAAGCGCTAAGAAGATCGCAGCGTCTGTCCACTCGTTTGGACACAAGGGTCACCTTCGGGTGGCCCTTCTTTTTATCTGATTTGCATGCAAGGAGGGCCTGGTATGGCCAATATGACGAGCTCGGTTTCGGCATCGCAGGTTGCCGGAGAGCTGGCGAGCGCAACGTTTGAGGAGATCCCCGCCCTCGTGGAGCATTATCGCGAGGACCCGCGCCAGCAGGTGATCAAGGCTTGCGAGCGTGCCCTTAAGCGCCATGCCAAGGAACTTGCCGAGCGCGAGCGCGTCAATGACATGTACGAGCTTATGCATGAGCTTGGCGGCGATGGGGTGGTCGTTGGCGTCGACGAGGTGGGTCGCGGATCGGTGGCTGGTCCTTTGACGGTATGCGCCGTCTGCCTTCCTATGGAGCCGCGCGTCTGGGGCATCAACGATTCCAAAAAGCTCACGCCGGCGCGCCGCGAGCTGCTCTCAGTGAAGATTGCCGAGGTGGCGACGGCGATCGGTTTTTGCCATATCGCGCCTAAGGATATCGATGAGATGGGCATGGCCCGTGCTATCCGTACCGCCGTTGCAGGCGCCGTGGCCGATACAGGGCTCGAGCCCGATTGCGTGCTTATGGATGGCAACCCCTTGGGCGCCGTTCCTAACGAGCGCGATGTGGTGAAGGGCGATGCCAAGATCGCCTGCATCGCCGCGGCGTCCATCATGGCCAAGGTCACGCGTGACGAGATGATGGTCGAGTACGACGCCGAGTACCCCGAGTACCATCTGGCCGAGTCGAAGGGCTATGCAAGCCCCGAGCATATCGAGGCCATTCGCAAACATGGACTTTGTCCGCTGCACCGCGTGAGCTTTTGCGGAAACTTTCTGCAGACTGAGCGCCTTTTCTAGGCCAATTGTGGAGACAGGGACCTCTGGGGTTTTATAAACCTGCTGGTAGCGGGCCGTATGCAACACCATTGCTGCGTACGGCCCGTTTTTTGAAGGCATTTGGTCAGCTTTTGGTTTGCTTCCGGTACTTACCCGCATGAAAGGTGCCCTCATCATCGGGGCAATGCAGTGTGCGGGAAAGGAGACCCCATGAGTGCCGCAAGCAAAAAGAGCAAGACGCAGCAGCTCAAGGAGCGTTGGGAAAACGGCGAGCTTGACTGCGGGGCGATGACGCCCGAGTTTATCAAGGGACTCAGTCCCCGCGAGCTGGGCATGCTGGGCGAGCTGATCACCATCGACTACTTTAACGAGCGCGGCTACACCTTGCTGGAGCAGGGTTATCGTTGCACCGAGGGCGAGGCCGATCTGGTGCTGCTCGATGAGCTCGACGATGTCGTGGTGATGGCCGAGGTCAAGACCAGACGCGTCGCACTGGATTGCAGCACGCGGGTCTTTCCCGAGGAGGCCGTGGACGCCCAAAAGCAACGCCGCTACCGCCGCATCGCAAGTTGCTATCTCATGGAGCATTATCCGCTCAAGGCGATTCGCTTCGATGCCGTGGGCGTCACCATTCGCGGCGGACATATCGCCGAGATCGAGCACCAGTACAACGCGTTCGATTGGCAGGTGTCGTGATGGCGTTCGAGACGTTTGCCGTTCACGCGGCCTGCATCCGCGGCGTCGAGGCGATTCACGTCACGGTCGAGGTCTCGCTTGCCGGTGGCGTTCCGGGCATCCAGATGCTCGGCATTCCGAGTATGGAGGTGATGGAGTCACGCGGTCGTATTCGCTGCGCGATGCGCTCCGCCGGGTTCGAGATCCCACGCTCGGGCATTACGGTCAATCTGGCACCCGGCGATATCCGCAAGACCGGTAGCGGCTTTGACCTGCCCATCGCCATCGCGGTTCTAGCGGCCGATGGGCAGATTCCCCGTGACAACCTCGATCGCTGCCTTATCGCAGGTGAGCTTGGTCTGGACGGTACGGTGCTTCCCGTCAAAGGCGAGGTGGCGTTTCAGCTGCTGGCTCGCGACATGGGGCTGTCTTTTATCGCCGGCAGGTCAGACCAGCATGTGCCACTCGCAGGCGTGGATTGTGGATTCATCGATCATTTGTCTCAGCTTGCCCAGGGCATTGGCGATGCCGCACGGCACTACTTGGATTCTGAGGGCGTCGAGGCGTCCTTTGAACCTGAGCTCGACTATGCCGACGTACTGGGGCAGGAAGTCGCTAAACGCGGCATGGCGCTTGCGGCAGCAGGAGAACTCGGCTTGCTCATGATTGGGTCCCCGGGATCGGGCAAGACGATGCTCGCACGCCGTATGACCGGCATCCTGCCCGAGCTTTCCGTCGAGGATCAACAGGAGGCGCTGTGCATCCATTCGGTTTTGGGTGAGAACATTGATGGCTTGTTGGCGGGGCACCGGCCCTTCCGCAGTCCCCATCACAGTATTTCGACCGCAGGCCTTATCGGCGGTGGGCGCCCGGTGCACCCGGGTGAGATCAGCCTTGCTCATGGCGGCGTGCTATTTTTGGACGAGCTTGCCGAGTTTCCCACGGGCGTACTGCAGACGCTGCGTCAGCCCATCGAACGCGGTTATGTGAGGATCGTACGCGTCGACGGGGCCTTTACCTTCCCGTCGCGCTTTCAGCTGCTCGCTGCGAGCAATCCCTGCCCCTGCGGCTTTTTGGGCGACCGTGAGGTGCCATGCCGCTGCTCGGCATCGATGGTCGAGCGCTATCGGTCTAAACTGCGCGGTCCTTTGGCCGACCGTATCGACACTGTCTCTTATACA
>CABSNS010000186.1:0-3379 GCA_902479105.1 uncultured Collinsella sp.
TTATAAGAAGGAGGGAAGCAAAGTGCCCAGAAGAGGTAATGTTCCCAAGAGAGAAGTTCTGCCCGATCCTATGTACAACAGCGTCCTGGTGACCAAGCTCGTCAACAGCGTGATGCTCGACGGCAAGAAGGGCGTCGCCCAGAAGGTCGTCTACAGCGCGTTCGACATGATCAAGGACAAGACCGGCAACGAGCCTCTCGATGTTTTCAACCAGGCCATGGAGAATATCATGCCCAGCCTGGAGACCAAGTCCCGCCGCGTCGGCGGTGCCACCTATCAGGTGCCGATGGAGGTCCGTCCCGCCCGTCGTCAGACCCTCGGTCTGCGTTGGCTGACGGCCTATGCCCGTGCCCGTGGTGAGCGCACCATGGCCGAGCGCCTGGCTGGCGAGATCATGGATGCTGCCAACAACAGCGGCAGCGCCGTGAAGAAACGCGAAGATACCCACAAGATGGCCGAATCCAACAAGGCATTCGCCCACTTCCGCTGGTAACGGAGGAACGAGAGAATTATGGCAAGAAAAGTCTCTCTGGAAAACACCAGAAATATCGGCATCATGGCCCATATCGACGCTGGCAAGACCACGACTACCGAGCGTATTCTGTACTACACCGGCGTCAACTACAAGATCGGCGAGACCCACGACGGTACCGCCACGATGGACTGGATGGCTCAGGAACAGGAGCGTGGTATCACCATCACCTCCGCTGCCACCACCTGCTACTGGAAGGGCAGCAAGAATCAGTTCCCGCAGACCCGCTTGAACATCATCGACACCCCGGGCCACGTCGACTTCACCGTTGAGGTCGAGCGCTCCCTGCGCGTTCTGGACGGCTCTGTGACCGTTCTCTGCGCCAAGGGCGGCGTTGAGCCCCAGTCTGAGACTGTGTGGCGTCAGGCCGATAACTACAAGGTCCCCCGCATGATCTACGTCAACAAGATGGATATCATGGGCGCGGACTTCTACAACGTTCTGCACATGATCCACGACCGTCTCAAGTGCAACGCTGTCCCCATCCAGCTGCCGATCGGCTCTGAAGATACCTTTAAGGGCATCATCGACCTGGTGGAGATGGACGCTGATATCTACTACGACGAGCTCGGCAAGGACATGCGCGTCGAGGAGATCCCCGAGGACATGCTCGAGCTCGCTCAGGAGTATCGCACCAAGCTCATTGACGCTTGCGCTGACCTGAACGACGAGATCATGGAGCTGGCGCTCGAAGAGAAGCCCGTTCCTCAGGACCTCATCCGCAAGACCATCCGTCAGGCCACCATTGACAATAAGATGGTTCCTGTCACCTGCGGTACCTCTTACAAGAACAAGGGCGTTCAGAAGCTGCTGGACGCGATCGTCGACTACATGCCGTCCCCCGTGGATATCCCCGCGATCGACGGTGTGAACCCCGATACCGGTGAGGAAGATGTCCGTCACGCGGACGATAACGCTCCGTTCTCCGGTCTCGCGTTCAAGATCGCGACCGACCCGTTCGTCGGCCGTCTGTCCTTCGTTCGCGTGTACTCCGGTATTCTGAATACCGGTACCGCCGTTCTCAACTCCACCAAGCATCAGAGAGAGCGCATCGGCCGCATCCTGCAGATGCACGCCAACCACCGCGAGGATATCGAGTGCTGCTACGCCGGCGACATCTGCGCCGTCATCGGCCTCAAGAACACCACCACCGGTGATACGCTCTGCGATGAAAAGGCTCCGATCATCCTGGAGTCCATGGAATTCCCCGAGCCCGTGATCCGCGTCGCCATCGAGCCCAAGACCAAGGCCGGTCAGGAGAAGATGGGCATCGCGCTGATGAAGCTGGCTGAGGAAGACCCGACCTTCAAGACCTACACCGATGAAGAGACCGGTCAGACCATCATCGCCGGTATGGGTGAGCTCCATCTGGAGATCATTGTCGACCGCCTGCTCCGTGAGTACAAGGTCGAGGCGAATGTCGGCGCTCCTCAGGTCGCCTACAAGGAGACCATCACCAAGGCTGTCGATCAGGATACCAAGTACGCCCGTCAGAGCGGTGGTAAGGGTCAGTACGGTCACGTCAAGATCCATGTCGAGCCCAACGAGTCCGGCAAGGGTTACGAGTTTGTCAACGCCCTCGTCGGCGGCGCGATCCCCAAGGAATACGTTCCCGCGATCGATGCCGGTATTCAGGGCGCCATGCTCTCCGGTGTTCTCGCCGGTTACCCGGTCGTCGACGTCAAGGTCACGCTGTACGATGGTTCTTATCACGAGGTCGACTCCTCTGAAATGGCGTTCAAGATCGCCGGCTCCATGGCCTTCAAGGAGGCCTGCCAGAAGGCCGGCCCGACGCTGCTCGAGCCGATCATGAAGGTCTGCGTCATCGTCCCCGACGAGTACATGGGCGACGTGATCGGCGACCTCAACTCCCGCCGTGGTCAGATCCAGGGCTTCGAGGCCCGCAGCGGCGCGCAGCAGATCGACGCTTTCGTTCCTCTGGCTGAGATGTTCGGCTACGCGACTGACCTCCGCTCCTGCACGCAGGGCCGCGGCCAGTACACGATGGAGCCCGCGCATTATATCGAGATCCCGAAGAACATTCAGGAGAAGATCATCAACCAGCGCACGAACCGCGCCTGATAAAAAGGTATTGCAAAATACCGCGTTTTACGGTAAAATACCGGTGTATGTAAATGACACCGGCAAACAACGAAATTTTTTCATAGGAGGATCACTCTAATGGCTAAGCAGAAATTCGAGCGTACCAAGCCCCACGTAAACATTGGTACCATCGGTCATATCGACCATGGTAAGACCACCCTGACCGCCGCGATCACCAAGTTCCTCGCCATGCAGGGCGGTGCTGACTACACCGATTACAGCTCCATCGATAAGGCTCCGGAAGAGCGCGAGCGTGGTATCACCATCAACACCGCTCACGTTGAGTACCAGACCTTCGACCGCGTTGGCCACAACTACAAGACCGGCGAGGACAACGCCCAGATTCAGGGCCGTCACTATGCCCACGTCGACTGCCCGGGCCACGCCGACTATATCAAGAACATGATCACCGGCGCTGCTCAGATGGACGGTGCTATCCTGGTCATCGCCGCTTCCGACGGCCCCATGGCCCAGACTCGTGAGCACCTGCTGCTCGCCCGTCAGGTCAACGTGCCTTCCGTTCTCGTTTTCCTGAACAAGTGCGACCAGGTCGACGATGAAGAGCTGCTCGAGCTCGTCGAGATGGAAGTCCGCGAGATGCTCGACTTCTACAGCTTCCCCGGCGACGAGACCCCGATCATCCGCGGCAGCGCTCTGAACGCCCTGATCTCCGAGTCCAAGGACATCGACGCTCCCGAGTCTGTCTCTTATACACATCTCCGAGCCCACGAGACTCCTGAGCAT
>CABSNS010000187.1:0-3373 GCA_902479105.1 uncultured Collinsella sp.
CTCGGAGATGTGTATAAGAGACAGTTATTGGCCAGACCCGGAACAGTGTTCCGGGTCTGGCCAATAAGATGATGAACTCACATGCCGCCCGCGTGTGCATTTCGGTACCTGCGGCCCGCGCGGTCTTTGAGCGTGAGGGCGACCCCGACCATGTGCTCATGACGGGCAATCCTGTGCGTCGTTCGGTGATCGAGGGCGATCGCGCCCGCGGTCGCAAGACGCTCGGTGTGCCCGAGGACGCGACGCTTCTGCTCGTCTTTGGTGGTTCGCTCGGTGCTCAGCATCTCAACGAGCGCGTTGCCTCGCTCAAGAGTGAGCTGCTGACCCGCGAGAATCTCTACGTTTTGCATTCGACGGGTGCCGACGGCTTTGAGGAGACCGAGCGCGCTTTTGCGCTGACGCCCGAGGAGGCGAAGCGTTACCGCGTCCAGCCTTACATCGACAACATGGGCGATATGCTGGCTGCTGCCGATTTGGTGCTCTCGCGTTCGGGCGCATCGAGCGTGGCCGAGATCGCTGCACTCGCCGTGCCTTCGGTGCTCGTGCCGTACCCGCACGCCACGGCCGATCACCAAACCACCAATGCCCGTTATCTGGTCGACGCCGGGGCCGGCGTGCTCTGCGCCGATGCCGATATCGACGGTTCTGCCTTTGCCGATGAGCTGCTTCACCTGGTCGATGACGCGGCGGCGCGCGACGCCATGCGTCAGGCGGCGCGTGGTCTGGCTCAGGATAGGGCCGCCGCTCTTCTGGCGGATGCGGTAGAGGGTTTGCGTTAGTTAGACGGGATATCGTCGGTCGCCCTCGCGCTGATGCGGTTGGTGCGGTACAGTTAACGGGTTACAGGCAGTGTTTACGCAAGGAGTACACGAGCACATGGCTGATTCCCAGACTGCAACCTCCGCGCCCGAGTTTAAGAGCGCCCACTTTATCGGTATCGGCGGCGCCGGCATGAGCGGCATCGCCCTCGTTCTGCACGAGCGCGGTTATGCCGTTACCGGCTCCGACCTTAAGACGTCACGTTATATCCGCCAGCTTACCCGCGCTGGTGTGAAGGTGCATGTGGGCCATGAGGCCGCCACGATCGACGAGGTCAAGCCCGACGTGGTTGTTGTCTCTACCGCTATTCCGGAGTCCAACCCCGAACTCGTGCGCGCTCGCGAGCTTGGTATTCCCGTGTGGCCCCGTGCCAAGATGCTCTCTGCTTTGGGCCACGGCTACACCACCGTCGCTGTTGCCGGCACGCATGGCAAGACCACCACGTCTTCGATGTGCGCCACCATGCTCGACCGCATGGGTCTGGATCCGAGTTTCTTGATCGGTGGCATCGTCGAGGGCTATGACACGAACGGCAAGAACGGCTCGGGCGACTACTTTGTCGCCGAGGCCGACGAGTCCGACAGCTCCTTCCTGTTCCTGAACCCCAACGTAGTCATTGTGACCAACGTCGAGGCCGACCACCTCGATCACTACTCGGGTATCGAGGAGATCGAGGCAACTTTCGCCAAATTCATGAGCCTGGTGGGCGAGGACGGCACCGTCATCGTCTGCGGTGAGGACCCGCATCTGGTCGAGCTCGCCAAGTCGACGGGCCGTCACGTGCTTTCCTACGGCTTTGCCGAGAACAACGACATCGTCTGTATGCACCCGGATGTCAAGGGCATCCAGAGCGACTTTATCGTTCGCTTTGAGGACGGCACTGAGCACGCTGTGGAGATCAAGAGTAATCCCGGTCGCCACAACATGCTCAACGCCACGGCGGTGCTCTCCGTCGCCCATGTCCTGGGCCTTGACATCGACGCTGCCGCCAAGGCGCTTTCGAGCTTTGAGGGCGTCCGTCGTCGCTTTACCCACGTGGGCGATATCGATGGCATCACCGTGGTCGATGATTACGGCCATCACCCCACCGAGATCAAGGCGACGCTTGCTGCCGCTTCGTCGCTGGGCTACAAGCACGTCGACGTCGTGTTCCAGCCGCACCGCTATTCGCGCCTGCAGGCCCTGTGCGACGACTTTGCCGATGCATTTGCCAATGCCGATAAACTGCTGCTGATTGATGTGTTCTCGGCTGGCGAGATGCCCATTCCGGGTGTTACCTCTAAGATGCTCGCCGATACCGTGCGCGCCAAGCATCCTGGCAAGGAGGTCGTGTACTGCTCCAGCCGTCTTGAGCTCAATCAGGAGCTCGAGCAGATGGTGGGCGAGGGCGACTTGCTGCTCACAATGGGTGCCGGTGACGTTACGACCGTCGGTCCCGAGTTTATCGAGTATCTGACTGCCAAGAAAGACGCTTAAGTCTAATGGGTCTGTTTAACGCCGTCATGGCGCTCTCGGGCATGATCGACACGGATGTGATCGAGGACGAGCGCCTTGCGCGTCATACGAGCTATCGTATCGGCGGCAAGGCCGACCTCTTTGTGACGTGCCATAGCTATCATGCCCTCCGCCGCGCCGTGGCGGTGCTCGATCGCGAGCAGGTGCCGTGGGTCATCATCGGCAAGGGCTCCAATCTGCTGGTTGCCGATGGCGGTTATCGCGGTGCCGTCATTTCGCTCGGACGTGAGTTTCAGCGCACGGTTGTTGCCGATGACGGTTGTACGCTGACGGTCGGTGCGGGCGTGATGTTTGCGCGCCTGGTCAACGATGCCCTGTCGCGTAGCCTCTCGGGCCTTGAGTTTGCCGTTGGCATCCCTGGCTCGGTTGGCGGTGCGATATCTATGAATGCCGGCACACGGACCGAGTGGATTGGCTCGCTGGTTGAGGATGTCATAACGTTTGACCCGGCATCCGGTATCAAGCATTATGCGGGGTCCGAGATCACTTGGGGCTACCGCGAATGTAGCCTTCCCCGCAATGAGATCATCCTCGAGTGCGTGCTCAAGCTTAAACCGGCGCCCAAGGCCGACATTCGCGAGTGCATGGAACGGTACCTGACGAGGCGCAAGCGTACGCAGCTCATGGGCCGCGCATCCTGCGGGTCGGTCTTTCGCAACCCGCCCGATGCGAGTGTGGGCAAGCTTATCGAGGATTGTGGATTAAAGGGTTTTTCGATTGGCGGCGCGGAAGTTTCGCCCGTTCACGCTAATTTTATCGTTAATAACGGAACTGCCTCGGCCGATGACGTTGCCGCGGTTATCAGACATGTGCACGGAAAGGTGAGGGAGGCGTATGGCATCGAGCTCAGACCGGAAGTTAAATTCCTCGGCTTCTAGAGCATCGAAACCCACCTTCCGCCGCGCCGGAGGGCGTTCCGGCGCGCCTGCCAAACCTCAACGCAATACCGTCGCGCACTCTAAGTCTGTCGGGCATGCTCGACAGGCCGGGCGTCCGGCTGTCTCTTATACACATCTCCGAGCCCACGAGACTCCTGAGC
>CABSNS010000188.1:0-3357 GCA_902479105.1 uncultured Collinsella sp.
GAGTCTCGTGGGCTCGGAGATGTGTATAAGAGACAGTCACTCCCCCTCGAGACCATGGGGTCGAAAATGAGTCATGATAAACGCTGTTCCAAATCGCAAGCAGAGCTATTCTTCCGGTTATTCGAGGCCCATCATGGCGGGCATCTGTTTGTAGCTACCAAAAAATGGGATGAACGCTGTGCCTACGCGCTCATGCAAAAAGAGATGATTATTCGACTCTACAACCATGTCTACGCTGATCCCGCGTATTGGAATGACCTCGGCGTCGAAGATCGCATCTTTCAATTAGCATCCGCTATTGCGGTCGTTGAACCGGATGCCGTGTTTTGTGGGGCAACGGCGGCACTGCTCTATGGCGTCGGTTCTGCATATTCCCTTCTCAACAAGGTGCAAGTGCTGCTGCCGCGTTCCACCAGACGCGATATGTACGAATTCGTTGAATACCGACGCTGGCGGCCGGGCGACGTATGGCAGCTCGGCCCGTTTACGTTAACGGATCCATATCGCACGGTGGTCGACATCGCTCGAACGAGCGCTTTTCGATATGCACTAGGCTATGTCGACGGGTTGGCTCGTGAGTACGGTGTCGAACGTGAAGAATTGCGTGCACATGCACAAGCGAACTGCCGCGGACTGCACGGCATTGCGCGCGCATTTGACGTTTTTGAACACATGGATGGCAGATCGGATAACGGCGAAGAATCCGAAGCACGGGCGGCAATGATTCTGGCGGGAGTTGCCGCTCCCGAACTTCAGGTTGAAATCACTCGACCGGGAAACGCCGGCTATTATTTGGCAGATTACGGCTGGCAGATGTCAAACGGCTCTTGGATGCTGGCTGAGCTGCATGGACTAGGCAAGTTTGAGAACGATGCCCAAAATGATCCGGAACATACTGCGGCAAAAACCTATAGAGCTGCCCTCATGCGCGACGCGAACCTGCGTGCCATGGGCCACAACGTCATTCATTTCAAGCTCTCAGACACCTACGATGTCAAAGCGTTCGGCTCCATGATGCGCGGCTTCGGTATACCAACCACAAAACCCTACGCAGACTCCTGACCGGCTGCCCTCATCTTCTCGGCAACAGAACCCATCATCGAACCAGCCCGCTCGGCCTCAATAAGTTGCGGTGAAATAGTTCCTGGATAACAGCTTTTGTGGCTAATCCAGGAACTATTTCACCGCAACTTAGGAGGGGATGTGGGGTCCCCGGCATGTATATGAAAATGGCTCTGGTCCCAAAAGGAACCAGAGCCATTCATCTATCTTATGGAGCGGGCGACGGGAATCGAACCCGCGTCATCAGCTTGGAAGGCTGGGGTTCTACCATTGAACTACGCCCGCAAGATATGGTCGGGACGACAGGATTTGAACCTGCGACATCCTGCTCCCAAAGCAGGCGCGCTACCAAACTGCGCCACGTCCCGAAGGTGTTGAGCAGCTAAGGTCTAAACCTTGCGTGTCCCAAAGCGAAGGAAATTATAGGGGAGACTCCCCGCCTGTGCAAGCATTGATGCCTTAGCTCCTCGAATGTGCAACAAAACGACTATGGAGCAGACCGATCACAAATGCCACCACGGCGACTGGTGCCCACGCGGCACCGATATCTGCCAGCGGCAACGCATCGAACGGCAGCCACGCACCAGTAAAGAACGCGTCGCGGACCGAGGTGATCACGCTCTGCACCGCGACCACGCCGCCGACCCAAACCCACACTTGCGGATGCGCGTCGCAAAAACCGTGCACCAGGCCCATCAGTACCAGCACGATGGCAACGGGATACAGAGCATTGAGCATAGGCACCGAGAACATAAGGATTACGTCGAGGCCCACGTTGGAGAGCACGCACGAAAACGCTGCGAACACAAAGGCGAGAACCGCAAAGGGACGGCGCATGGCCTCCTCAGAGGCCTCCGCTCCCCCTTCGACCACATACGTCTCGCAGAAGTAACGCGAGCAGCAGCTGATGAGGCCGATGCACACGTTCATGCAGGCAAGGAAAAAAATCGCAAAGACCACGACCGTGCCGGCAAGGCCAAAGTGCATGGAGGCAGAGCGGGCAAGGATGGCAGCGCCGTTGGTGGCATCTGGCATCACGGTACTGAGCTGCGTGCCGGCAAGCGCCAGGCCGCAGTAGATGACGGCCATGAGCACGCCGGCGATCACACCGGAACGCGAAATCTCAAAGGCCACGCGCTTGTCATCGGTAACACCCAACTCGTGGATGGTCTCGGCGATGATGATGCCGAAGGCGAGCGACGCAAGCAGATCCATGGTCTGATAGCCGGTCAAAAAGCCCTGTACGGCAGCGCCCGCATCGTAGGGAGCCTGAGGCGCGGCAGCCGGTCCCAGCGGCGAGATCACGGCAGCACCCACGACCAGCACGATGAGCGCGATAAGCGCGGGGCCCGTAATGCGGCCGAGCACGCGCGTGATGACACCCGGGCGCAACGTGAGCGCAAACGCGACGACGAAAAACCCGATGGCAAACACCAGGCGAGCCGTGCCGAGCGAGACGCCCTCGGGCAGTAGCGGTACCAGCATCTCGAAGGCCGTGGAGCTCGTGCGCGGAATAGCCAGGCACGGGCCGATGGCCAGATACACCGCCGCAACGAAGAATTCGCCAAACTTGGGGTGCACGCGGCCGGCAAGCTCGCGCGCCGTTCCGGCAAGCGCCACGGCGATAAATCCCATGACGGGCAGGCCGATGGCGGCAATCAGAAAGCCGAGCATGGCGACCGGCGTGGCAGAACCTGCCTGCAGCGCCAGCAACGGCGGAATAATGAGGTTGCCGGCGCCAAAGAGCATCGAGAACAGGGCGATGCCGACGGTAACGACATGGTCGGAACGCAGACCACGCGAGGCGGATGAGGCCATGAGAGCACCTTTCGAATCAAAACAAAAACGGGACGGGCAAAAGACCCGTCCCGCAAGTATATACGCTTTAGCAGGCTAAATCGCGCAAAGCGTCAATCGCGGTGTCGACTTCCTCGTCCGTGTTGAAATACCCAAACGAGAAGCGAACCACGCCTTGGCGCTCGGTCCCCAGCGCGCGGTGCATGAGCGGAGCGCAATGGGCGCCGGGGCGCGTCGCAATCCCCCACCCTTGCATGAGCGCGTCCGAGATCTCGGCAGAGTCGATATCACCCACGTTGAGTGAGACGATCGCCGAGCGCGTCGGCTGGTCAAAGGCACCGTAGAGCTTGATTTCCGGAATCTCACGAACACCGGCGAGAAAGCGATCGGCCAGGGCGCGTTCGTGAGTCGCAATCGCCTCGACCCCGCCTTGCGCCTCGATAAAGTCGAGACCTGCGGAAAGTCCCGCGATGCCGTGACCGTTGAGCGTGCCCGCCT
>CABSNS010000189.1:0-3340 GCA_902479105.1 uncultured Collinsella sp.
ACTGCGAATGGCTTTGCGATGCGATGCCAGCGACCGTGACGACGTCGTTGGCGTGTGGTGGGCCCCTGGGCTAGAATGGCACGGAACGAATACGAAGGCCTGCGGGAGGGGAGCGCAATGTCCGAAATCGGTCTGCTGCCGGCATATCTGATCGTCGGTACCGACGGCGTCAAGCGCGATCACGCCGTCTCGCGTATGAAAGCGCGTCTGGAAAAGACGGGCATGGTCGAGTTCAACCTCGACGAGCGCGATATGACCAAAGACCCCGATATCGAGTCGATTATCGGATCGCTCAACACCTTTCCCATGGGCAGCGAGTTTCGCCTGGTAATCCTTGACGGCTGCTCAAAACTCGCCAAAGCGATCTCCGAGCCGCTTGTCGAGTATTTGGCGAGTCCCAGCCCCACAACGGTCTGCCTCGTCATTGCCGACTCGCTTGCCAAGAACACACGCCTGTATAAGGCGATCGCCAAGATCGATAAGAAGGCCGTGATCGATTGCTCCGGCACCAAGCGCTGGGAGCTACCGCGTCGCGTGCAGCAGATGGCGACGCAGCGCGGCAAGTCGATCTCGACGGCGGCCGCCGAGGAGCTCGTCTCGCGTTCGGGCGAGAACACTCGCATGCTCGATAACGACTTGGCTAAGCTTGCCCAGATGGTCGAGGCGCCCCAGATTGAGCTTGCCGACGTTGAGCGCTGGATTGTACGTACGGCCGAGGTTCAACCCTGGGACTTTCTCAATGCGGTCTCGGCACGTGACATGCGACGCTCGCTCGAGCTTTTCAATCTATTGCCCGCCAAGAGCTACGTGTGGACTTACACGTTGCTGTGCGGCCGCATCCGCGAGCTTATCGTCGCCAAGGCGCTCGATGCGCGCGGACAGGGTCGCGAGCTGGCCGCAACGCTCAAGCTCCAGTCCTGGCAGGTCAAGAATCACTTGACCTGGGCACGTCGCTTTTCGATGGCAGAGCTCGTCGCGGCGCTCGAGGGGGCGGTCGATGTAGAGCTCGCGCTCAAGGGTTCGGCCGATTCTGAGACCGCGCTTTTGCTCTGGATTACGAACATCTTGAGAAAATCGTGATGATACCTGCCTATTTGACAAATTCGTTCTATCCCTTTGAGGGGGAGCGTGCTATAGTAGGCGCTTGCATGACCTCACCGTGTCTCAGAGGTGTCATACATTTTTTGCAAGGAACTCGAAAGGAACTCCAGAAGTGGCAAACATCAAGTCTCAGAAGAAGCGTATCCGCACCAATGAGGCAGCTCGCATGCGTAACAAGGCTGTCAAGTCCGAGCTCAAGACGCTGACCAAGCACGTCCAGTCCGCCGTTGCCGAGGGCGACGCCGAGAAGGCCCAGGCTGCCCTCAAGACCGTCACCAAGCGTCTCGACATGGCTGCCGCCAAGCATGTTATCCACAAGAACCAGGCTTCCAACCGCAAGTCCGGTCTTGCCAAGCTCGTGAACAGCATCAACGCCTAAGTTGTAAATTTCACACCACACAGATTACGCGCATAAATGGAGCCTGTTTTATGGAACAGGCTCCATTTTTTTGTACCGCTCGGGTAAGATAGTCCGCATGAATACTTCAATTGACATTTCCCACATCCGCAACTTCTCAATCGTTGCGCACATCGACCATGGCAAGTCCACGATCAGCGATCGCATCCTCGAGCTCACCCATACCGTCGACGAACGCGACATGGAGTCGCAGCTGCTCGACACCATGGATATCGAGCGCGAGCGCGGCATCACGATCAAGTCCAATGCCGTTCGCGTGTCCTATGACGCCGACGATGGCGAGACGTATCAGTTCAATCTGATCGATACGCCGGGCCACGTGGACTTTACCTATGAGGTCTCGCGCTCGCTGGCAGCCTGTGAGGGCGCGGTGCTCGTTGTCGACGCCACGCAGGGCGTCGAGGCGCAGACCGTCTCCAACGCGACGCTCGCCATGAACGCCAATCTGGACATTGTGCCGGCCATCAACAAGATCGACCTGCCCTCGGCCCATCCCGACGAGGTTAAGACCGAGATCGAGGATGACCTGGCGATCCCTGCCGATGATGCCGTGTGCGTCTCGGGCAAGACCGGCGAGGGCATCCACGATCTGCTGGAGTCCATTGTCTTTTTGATCTCTCCGCCCAAGGGCGATGCGAACGCGCCGCTCAAGGCACTCATTCTGGATTCGTACTTCGACGAGTATCGTGGCGTCGTCGCCACGGTGCGCATCTTTGACGGCTCCATCAAAAAGGGCGATACCCTACGCATGATGCAGGCAAAGGGCGACTTTTTGGTCGATGGCGTGGGCGTCAAGCGTCCCGCCGAGACCCCGGTCGACGCGCTCACGGTCGGCGAGGTCGGATACGTGGTCACGGGCCTGAAGGACCCCGAGGCCGTTCGCGTGGGCGATACCCTCACGTGGGCGTCGAATCCCTGCCCCGAGCCGCTTCCCGGCTACCGCGAGGCCAAGCCCATGGTCTATACGGGCCTGTTCCCGATCGATAACAAGGACTACGAGAACCTGCGTGACGCGCTCGATAAGCTGCACGTCAACGACCCGTCGTTGGTGTGGGAGCCCGAGACCTCGGTGGCGCTCGGCTTTGGCTTCCGCGTGGGCTTCTTGGGCCTGCTGCATATGGAGGTCGTCAAGGAGCGCCTGGAGCGCGAGTTCAATCTTGACCTCATTGCCACGAGCCCCTCGGTGGACTATCACGTCTACAAGACTGACGGCGAGATGATTGATGTCCGCAGCCCGCAGGATCTGCCCGAGGCTACGCGCATCGAGCGTATCGAGGAACCCTACCTCAAGGCCAAGATTATCTGCCCGCCCGAGTATACGGGTGCCGTCATGCAGCTCGCTATCGAGCACCGCGGCATTACTACCGACATGATTCATCTCACGAGCAAGTCGGTCGAGATGCGCTTTGATATGCCGCTCGCCGAGCTCATCTTGGACTTCTTTGACCAGCTCAAGAGCCGTACCAAGGGCTATGCCTCGCTCGACTACGAGTTCAACGAGTATCGTCCCTCCGAGCTCGTCAAGCTCGATATCTTGCTTTCGGGCGACGAGGTGGACGCGCTGTCGTTTATCGTCCACAAGGACAAGGCCTACGGTCTTGCCCGCGGCCTATGCGACAAGCTCAAGGAGATTATTCCGCGTCAGCTGTTCGAGGTGCCCATCCAGGGTGCTATCGGCAACAAGATCATTGCCCGCTCCACCGTCAAGGCGCGTCGCAAGGACGTGCTTGCTAAGTGCTACGGCGGCGATATTTCGCGTAAGCGTAAGCTGCTCGAGAAGCAGAAAGAGGGCAAGAAACTGTCTCTTATACACATCTCCGA
>CABSNS010000190.1:0-3319 GCA_902479105.1 uncultured Collinsella sp.
GCTCAGGAGTCTCGTGGGCTCGGAGATGTGTATAAGAGACAGGACGAGTGATCTGGGCGGCATGGATTCGCTGCTGTCGATGGTGCAGATGCCTTCGGGCGTGCCTGTGGCATGCGTTGCCATCAACGGCGCCAAGAACGCCGCCATCTACGCCACGCAGATTCTGGGTGCTTGCGATCCCGAGTATCGCGCAATTATCGAGAAGATGAAGCAGGAGATGGCTGACGCCTAAGCGTTCCGCCGTTTCATCGCAGTATAAGGAGAGCCATGTCCGATTATCAGGGAAAACGATTCAAGGCTTCTCAGGTCCCCGATCCGTCGAAGCCGGGTGCTACCCATGCGGCGCAGCAGGGTCGGACATCCTCTCCTCAGCAGCCGCGAGCGGCGCGTCCTGTGACGCCGGCGACGCACCGCCGCCAGGACACGCCGGCGGCGTATCGTCCCTCGTCTTATAGCGCAGCTAAAAAGCCACCCCGGTCTTCATCGCATGCCGCGCCGTCGGATTACACCGAACCGCCGCGCAAAAAGCGCAGTTCCGTTTTTCCCATCCTGCTCATCATTATCGGTGTCGGTCTGATCGTTGCCGCTGCCGCCATCTTTATCAATGCACAGATTGGCTACAAGCAGGCGAGCGATTCGTACCAAAAGATCGAGAAGCAGTACGTGAGCGATAAGGATGCGAGCGGCGTGCCGATTGTCGATTTTGACGCTCTTGCTAAGGCAAATCCCGAGATCGTGGGATGGATTTATGTGCCGGATACCAACATCAACTATCCCGTGGTGCAGGCCAAGGACAACTCTAAATACCTCAACACGCTGTTTGACGGTACGTCCAATGCATCGGGTGCGATTTTCTTGGACTTCGAAGATGTCGCACCGGGCATGGTGGACCAGCAGACGACAATCTACGGCCATCATATGAACGACGGATCGATGTTTAATGTGATCTCGGACACCACCGACCAGGCGACGTTCGACAGCATCGAGTACGTGTACTACATCACGCGCGATGGCACGTATAAGCTGAGACCGCTGGCGACCAAGGTGGTTGAGGATACGTACTCCAAGGCGCGCGCGACCAACTTTGAGGGCGACGACGGGCTGACGAATTATCTGTCCGAGATGCTCGATGGCGCCTCGGCCGTGGCGAGCGATGCCACCGACCGTGCTGCCTCGGCAACCAAGGTCGTAACACTTGTGACCTGCCGCTCACTGTCATTTAGCAATACGCGCGCAGTCATGGTACTCACGCCGGTCGAGGAATAAGTGGTTCGAGAGTAGCTAATTTGGGACGGGGCTCTTTTAGCTACCCCAGTCACCTAACCCAGCAAAATCATTCTGCATACCCGGGGTAGCTAAAAGAGCCCCGTCCCAAATTAGCTACTCGACGACGGAAAAAAAGGAGAAGCGATGCTTGAAAGTGGCAAATTGATGCCTTCGGTCGATGCGTGGCTGCGCGAAGCCAAGGCCGACGCTTCGGCGCCGGCGTGTGGCATGTACCTGACGCACAATGGCGTGGTGCGTGCGACGCCTAAGTCCGAGGTGCGTGGGGTCGAGACAGATGGTGTGGCGCCTGGACATAAGGTGGGCGGCATGGTGTTTGGCTTCGATGCCGATAAGGTGCAGACTGCTATCGAGGCAACGCGCGCGATGCCGGGTATCGGCTATGTGCGCGTGTGGCTGGCGAGCGGTGAGCTTACCGTGGGCGACGACATCATGCTCGTGCTCATTGGCGGAGACATTCGCCCGCATGTGGTCGACGCACTGCAGGCGCTCGTCGGTACCATCAAAAATGAGTGTGTGAGCGAGGTCGAGCGCGAGGCGTAAGGCCGGCAGCGGCACTCGCCAACAAAAAGCCCACTGGCAGTTCATCAGTCTGCCAGCGGGCTTTTCTGTGCGTTGGATAATCTCGGCATTGCGTGACGCTACACGCGCGTCGCATCCTTGGGGCTCATGGTCATGCTCTGGAAGCGGTTCTCCATGTAGTCGTTATCGAAGTACTTGCCGTAGAACTGCGCGACGGGAATATCCGGCTCCGTGCCGTTGACGCGCTGGTACCAGTAGTCGAGCGACTGTAGCGTCATGACGCCGTCGACCAGCATAATGACGGTAAAGATGACGGTAGCCGAGTAGCGGCTCTTCCACGGAATCATGTTGATGAGCTTGAGCAGCCTCGGCAGCAGCAGCTTGATCCAGATAAGGCCACCCAGGCCCCACATGCAGGCAAACGGCGTGCATGTGCGTCCCCCGGTCAATACCGCGATGGGATCGGGCATGCCGAATAGCCTAATGTGTGAATAGCTCCACGACACCACGCCAAATGAGGTCTGCATAAACCAGCCTACAAACACCTCGAAAGCGCCGCCGATCAGGGCACTTACCAGGAAAATGATCAGAGGATTCTTTTTATAGAAGCGGTTGAGCGCCATGGTCATGAGCACCGCGCCAAATCCGTAGATGGGGCTAAAGGGGCCAAATAGCATACCGGCACGGTCCTGATAGACGCCGGGATCGACGACGACCATATGCCAGACTTCCTCGAGAATGAGACCTAACACGCTGCAGACGAAGAATACCCAGAACAGGTTGAAGTAGTTGAGCTTGATGTAGCCCTCGCCGGTTTCGTCGCGGCCGAGCATGCCCTCGGCGGCGGCGTCGCGGTCGAGCATCTCCTGCAGGCGGCGCTGCAGTTCGCGCTCCTGGTGAAGCGTAGGATCGACGGTGGCTGAAAGCGCGATGAGGATACCGAGCTGAATAGCGGGACGAAGCAAGAAGAGCCCGATACCTTGGAGCATCACGTCGACCAAAAGCTCGACGACGGTGAATGCAATAAGGATATAGGACAGGCGGGCGGCGTTGCGGCGCTGGTTTCTGATAAGGTCCAGGCCAAAGATGATCAGGATGACGGCACTTGCCGCAGAGAGCATGATGCCGGCGACGATGAGTCCAACCGCGACGAGCGTGTTGTCGCCGAGCTTGGCGGCGGCGTTGCCGTTGATGAGCGCGGTGATGACCTGCCACATAAAGGCGCCGACCGAAGGGAGCGTGCCCACGCCGGACAGGATGCACAGGGCGGCGTATACCTTAATGATGAGGGGGATCTTCTTGGCCTCCGTGGCGCTGGGGACGCTGGGGTCGAGTTCGTTTCGATCCATACATAACCTTTCTCGTTTTGCTGTAGGTACAAGGATACGCCGCCGACCTGCCAAAAGACAGGACGAACGTCCCAATTGCAACAATGCAACCCTCAACGGTGGACGCGGCGGCCATCTGGGGGCGCGGACGCTTGCGCTGGACAGACCGATACAATGTTTGGCCG
>CABSNS010000191.1:0-3314 GCA_902479105.1 uncultured Collinsella sp.
TCAGATGTGTATAAGAGACAGGTGGTGAGCTCCATCATGATCGGTATCATCACCTACATCAGCGTACTGGAGCGCAAAAAGGAGATCGGCATCCTGCGCGCGATCGGCGCGTCGAAGCGCAACGTGGCAAACGTGTTCAACGCCGAGACCTTTATCGAGGGCCTTATCGCCGGCGTCTTTGCTGTTGTCGTCGTGGTGGCCGTGAGCTTTCCGGTTAATGCCTGGGCGCTTACTGCCAAACAGGTACCCAATCTGATGAGCCTGCCCGTGCAGGATGCGCTGGTGCTCATTGCAATTTCGGTGCTGCTGACGGTTGTCGCTGGCCTGCTGCCGGCCCGTAGCGCATCCAAAAAGGATCCCGTGGAAGCCCTGCGCTCTGAATAATGCGACAAAGGGACGGCCACTTTGTCATATTGAGTGGCTTGTAAATTGAGGTTTAATACTTTCGGGAAAAGTATTAGACCTCGAGATATAGGCGGCGTTTGCGAGCGTCAATTAGGGCGTAAGCTGCTAGTCTTCCTTTGCAGAGAGCATGAGCCTAATTTCCGGATGGGTGTATTCGTCGAACTCTTCCTTGGGCTCGGTGTCAAAGGTGTAGTACGACTTGATGGATTCGTCCTCCGTCTTGATGCTGATCTCCTCGTATAAGGATCCGGCTAAAAATGTCTGTTTAAATTCATCCGACAGGCTGCATGGCGTGAGGAGGTCCGGTGTGGCAACGGAAATGTCCAGCCCGTTGAGCGGGGCGCAGAGCGTTGCGATATCCTGCTCGGCGCGGGCGAGGTTGTCTGCAAGGCTTGCCTCGGGGTCGATCTGACTGATGTAATCGACGTCCGTGAGCATGCCGTCTGCATCAAAAGAAAGGTAGATATAGGCTGCTTGAGCGCCGAGGTCATTATCGCGTAGATAGCCGATTATGCGGTAGCCGTAGTCGTGATACGACTCGTATGGGTTGTCTGCTGCGACGCGTTCGCACACGGGCTCCAAGGCATCTTGCGCGATGGCGAGCTGCTCGGCGGCTGCAGCCTTTCTTACCTGAAGCGCGTTATTTCCCTGGACAAACTGCGGGATGTAGACGCCAAGCAGCACAATGGCGGGCACCACCGCGAGAGCTATGATCTGCTTCTTGACGCTTGGAATCGTCACGCCGTATGCGTTTGCCATGGCCTCGGCATTGCTCGAGGTTTCGGCTAGCACGTCTGCCGCCGTGGCGACTGCCCCTACGGCGCCGGCGACCTCGGCGGCACCGCCCAGGTTGCGCGCGAGATCGTTATCGCTGTTCTTGAGCAGGCGGCCGGCAGCTTGCGTGGCAAGCACGCCGGCGACCTCCGCGGAACGGTCCTTGTTGGTCTGGGCTACCGCAAGCCTGCTCTGCAGCTCCTTCCACTGTTTGCCCTGCATTCCAAAGCGCGGCGCAAGAGCGCAATAGCAAAAGATGGCGAGTTCGATAACGGTGAGTGCGATGGCGGTATATATGCCCGCGGGTTAGAATTCTTTTTGGTGGAACGCGATATCGTTAATCATTTGGAGCGGCAACATCAACAGGCATGCCACGAACGACATGACGAGCGCGGTCGCTGCGATCTTGGGGTATGTGCAGTACCGCTGGATGCGTTTCTTTTCTTGTTCGGTGAGCTGCTGCATGGGGCCTCGACTCTCATCGTTTTTCGGGGGCGATGTGCACACGCTCTTGAGTATAGATGAGTGGAGGGTGTCTGTTGTTCAGACATGGCGGTCAACAGCGTGCTGCTGGTGATCGCCTGATCGTGGGCGCCATCTTTTAGAGCATGAAGCCGCTACCAAGGGAAAAGTGGCGAGCGAGGGAGCTGCTGTGGGGCGGCCTACTTGCTGCTTGTGGACGCCATTCACCTTCGTTGCACAGGGACGGTCGGAGGGCTGGCTGGCGTCAAGTAACCGCCTCCGCCTTGTGGGCCGCCTCAAGGACAAGGCATAATGCATGTGACAAAGGGACAGCCCCTTTGTCACATTGATCTGAGAGTAGATGTTGATGATTCTATCGTTGGCCCCTATGGAGGGGATTACTGGGCATGTGTTCCGTCGCGTGCATGCGGAGTGCTTCGGTGCACTCGATTGCTATTACACGCCGTTTTTGCCGCCGCCGCGGGTGGGAAACCGCTTTGGCGGCAAGGCGTTTAAGGAGATCGATCCTGCCAATAACCAGGGGCTCAACGTAGTGCCCCAGCTCATGTCCAAGAACGCGGACGAGTTTGTGTGGGCGGCACAGGTGCTCGCCGACATGGGATACCGTGAGGTCAATCTCAACCTTGGCTGCCCCTCGGGTACGGTTGTTGCCAAGGGTAAAGGATCGGGCTTCTTGCGCAACTTGGACGAGCTCGAGGTGTTCTTGAGCGATGTGTGCGAGCGGTCGCCGTTGCCGGTATCGGTCAAAACTAGGCTGGGGCTCGAGGACGACGACGAGTATGAGCGTGTGCTCGATCTGTATTGCCGCATGCCGCTGGCAGAGCTAATCGTGCATCCGCGTGTGCAAAAGGACCGCTATACGGGCTCGCCGCGCAAGGAGTTCTATGGCGAGACGCTGGAGCGTGCGCCGTTCCCGGTTGCCTATAACGGCGATATTTTTGATCTTGAGGATATGGATGCGCTGGTGGAGGCCTATCCCGGCACACGCCATGTGATGCTGGGGCGTGGCTTGCTTGCGAACCCCGCGCTGGCTCGCATGGTCAAGGGCGGCCCTGCTGCCACGGCAGCCGAACTGCATCGTTTCCATAACACGCTGTTTGCGGCATATGCAGAAGAGATTGGCGGTAACGCGGTCTTTCGCATGAAGGAGTGGTGGTTCTACGCCAAATGCGCCTTCGCCGACCCCGCTACCGTTCACAAGCTTGTACGCAAGACCAAAAAGGGCGACGAATACCGCGCCGCCGTCGAGCGCGTCTTTCGCGAACAGCCGCTTGCGCCCATAGCCCGCTTCCACGGCTAGTTAGCCGTTGGGTAGTCATTGGGGACGTTCTTTAACGACTAGTCATTTAAGAACGTCCCCGATGACTAGCCACAAAAAGCTGTACACCAGCATCCAAAGATGTCGGAAAATGTCGACTTTGGATGCTGGTGTACATGTTTGGCCGTATGGGTTGGGGTGGGCCGGTTGCAACGCGCGTACTAGAGCAGGTTCTTCTGTACCCACGCGATGATGTCACTCGATTCGTAGAGCGGCGCTCCGTCAATGAACAGGCAGGGAACCTGGCGCTTTCCGCCGACGGCGATAAGCGTCTGCTCGGCATCGGAATCGGTCGAGATATTGCGCTCGGGAATGGTCACGCCGTTATCCTGTC
>CABSNS010000192.1:0-3309 GCA_902479105.1 uncultured Collinsella sp.
GAGATGCTCAGGAGTCTCGTGGGCTCGGAGATGTGTATAAGAGACAGGGTCAAGATCATCCAACAGGCGACCGAACAGCTCCAGGGGTCCACGCTGCTGCCGCTGCAGATCGACTCCACCGACCCCGCAGCCGTCGAGGCCGCCGTGCGCCGCTACGCCGGCAAGCCCATCATCAACTCGGTCAATGGCAAGCAGCAGATCATGGATGAAATCTTTCCGCTGGTCGCCCACTACGGCACCAACGTTGTCGGACTTACGCTCGACGAAGGCGGCATCCCCGATACCGCCGAGGCCCGCTTTGCCATCGCCGAGCGCATCGTGGCCGAGGCCGCCCGCTACGGCATCGGACCGGACCGTATCCTCATCGACTGCCTGGTCATGACCGCCTCGACCAATCAACGCCAGGCCGAGCAGATCCTGCGCGCCATGTCCCTGTGTAAGGAGCGTCTGGGCGTCAAATGCGCGCTCGGCGTGTCGAACATCAGCTTTGGCCTGCCTGCCCGCCCGCTGCTGGGCTCGGTCTTTTTGGCCGCCGCTTTTGGCGCGGGCCTGGACGCCCCCATCATGAACCCGGGCTCCAAGCGCTTTATGGATACCGTATACAGCTATCGCGTCCTGAGCGTTGAGGACGAGGGCTCGACCGGATACATCGAGCGCTACGCCGGCTGGACCGATCCGTATAAGATCGCCGCCAACCCGGCAGCAGCTCAGGCCGCATCGACCGACACCGTGCCCGCCGCTGGCACCGCCGGCACCGACGGCAACGACGACCCGATTCGTCGCATGGTCGTCTCGGGCCGCAAAGGCGAGATCGCTGCCGAGACCGAGCGTCTACTGGCAGACCACGACGCCATGGACCTCATCAACAACCACTTTATCCCCGCCCTCGACGAGGTTGGCGTCCTCTTTGACCAGGGCAAGTTCTTCCTGCCGCAGCTCATGGCCTCGGCCGAGGCCGCGCGCGTGGGCTTCGATACCATCAAACGCCTGATGCCCGCCGGCGAGATTGCCGACAAGGGCAAGATCTGCGTGGCCACCGTCAAGGGCGATATCCACGACATTGGCAAGAACATCGTCAAAATGCTGCTCGATAACTACGGCTACACCGTCTTTGACCTGGGCCGCGACGTCGACCCGCAGGAAGTGCTCAAGACCGTCAAGGAGCGCGACATTAAGCTCGTCGGCCTCTCGGCGCTTATGACCACCACGGTCGTCGCCATGGAGGAGACCATCAAGTTGCTCCATGCCGAGGTTCCGGGCGTCAAGATCATCGTAGGCGGCGCCGTACTCACCCCCGAATACGCCAAGCAGATCGGCGCGGACTACTACGCCAAGGACGCCGCCGAAAGCGCTCGTATCGCCGAAGAGGTCTTTGGGCAGTAACACAACGGAAACAACCGAGCACCAAAACGTGCCGCACGCGCCACTTGGCACGTGCGGCACGTTAGAATAGAAAAGACTATGCTCGTTTTGGCAGATAGGAGCGCAAGGATGGCGATCACGCCCGCAGAAATCGCGGAAACCCGCGGCATGGTTGAGGAACAGAACCTCGACATCAGGACCATCACCATGGGTGTTTCGCTCATGGGTTGCGGTGACGAGAACCTCGACCGCATGTGCACGAAGATCTACGACCACGTGACGCACACGGCTGAGCATCTGGTCGAGACCGCCGAGAACCTCGAGCGCGAGTACGGTATCCCCATCGTCAACAAGCGCGTTTCCGTCACCCCGGTGGCGCAGATCGCCGCGTGCTGCAAGGATGAGGACCTCACCCCCATCGCGCATGCCCTCGATCGCGCGGCCGAGACGCTCGGCATCGATTACCTGGGCGGCTTCTCCGCGCTCGTCCAGAAGGGCATCGGCGACGCCGACCGCCGCGTCATCCAGTCCATCCCCCAGGCGCTCGCCACCACGAGCCGCGTCTGCTCCAGCGTCAACGTCGCCAGCCTGCGCGCCGGCATCAACATGGATGCCGTGCTTATGGCCGCCCAGACCATCATCGACGCCGCCAAGCTCACGGCCGACCAGGATTCCGTTGGCGCGTCCAAGTTTGTCTGCTTTGCCAACATGGTCGAGGACTCCCCGTTTATGGCGGGCGCCGTCCACGGCGGTGGCGAGGCCGACGCCGTCATCAACGTTGGTGTCTCGGGTCCCGGCGTTATGGCCGCAGCCCTGGAGACGCTGCCCGACTCCGCCTCGATGATGGAAGTCGCCGAGAAGATCAAGCAGACCGCCTTTAAGATCACCCGTGCCGGCGAGCTCATGAGCCGCGAGGCCGCCCATCGCCTGGGTGTCGAGAAGGGCATTGTCGACCTGTCGCTGGCTCCCACGCCTGCCATCGGCGACTCCGTCGCGCGTATCCTCGAGATCATCGGCGTGGGCACCTGCGGTGGCCCCGGCACGACCTGCGCGCTCGCCATGCTCAACGATGCCGTCAAGAAGGGCGGCGTCATGGCCAGTTCCAGCGTGGGCGGTCTCTCGGGCGCCTTTATCCCCGTGTCCGAGGATGCCGGCATGATCGCCGCCGTCGAAGCCGGCGCGCTTTCGCTCGAGAAGCTCGAGGCCATGACCTGCGTGTGCTCCGTTGGCCTGGACATGATCGCCATCCCCGGTGACACCCCGGTCGAGACCATCGCCGGCATCATCGCCGACGAGATGGCCATCGGCGTCATCAACAACAAGACCACGGCCGTCCGCGTGATTCCTGCCATCGGCAAGGGCGTGGGCGACTGCGTCGAGTACGGCGGCCTGTTTGGCCGTGCGCCCATCATGCCGGTAAACCCCAACGCCGGCACCGTGCTTGCCCACCGCGGTGGACGCTTCCCGGCGCCGCTGAACTCGCTCAAGAACTAGCTGAGGGGGACTGGCGAGGAGCCCCGGGGAGGGCAAATATATAAGGTCGCCTGCTCGGACAGTCCTAACTCGCACGGAGAGCACATTAAGTGCTCTCCGGCTCGTGCGGAACTCGCGATCGACCTTATGCCCCGCCCCTCGGGACTAAGGATACATGGTTGGAGTTGCTAGATGGCAAAATTCATTAGCTGGGGACGCAGCGTAGACTCATATCGAAGCATCTTCACCACCGGATTAATAAAAAAGAAGTACCGCTTGGGGGCGGTACTTCTTTTGAAAGCGTGTGCGTGTTGTGACCTTGGTGGTTCCCAATTACAGTCCGCAGGCTGCTTTGAGTTCTTCGACGCGGTCGGTTTTTTCCCAGGTGAAGTCGGCGTCTTCGCGGCCGAAGTGACCGTAGGCTGCCGTCTTTTCGTAGATGGGGCGACGCAGGACTAGGTCGCGGATGATTGC
>CABSNS010000193.1:0-3301 GCA_902479105.1 uncultured Collinsella sp.
AGATGCTCAGGAGTCTCGTGGGCTCGGAGATGTGTATAAGAGACAGGGCATGTACGGCGCCGACGCCATGCGCTACAACCTGCTCACGCTGTGCACTAACAACCAGGACGTTAAGTTCGACGCGAACATCGACAAGAAGACCAAGAAGCTTATCGATAGCCCGCGTACCGAGCAGGCCAAGAGCTTTGTGACCAAGATCTGGAACGCCAGCCGCTTCCTGCTCATGAACATGGAGGGCTACACGCCCGGCGAGCCTGTCGTGGAGACGCCGGCCGACGCCTGGATGTTCAGCCGCCTGGCCAAGGCCGTGAAGATGGTCACCGAGGGCATTGAGAACTACACCTTTGGCGACATGGCCCGCGGCGTGCAGCAGTTCTTCTGGAACGAGGTCTGCGACTGGTACGTCGAGGTCACCAAGGCCCGCCTGAAGGGCGAGGGCCGTCTGCAGGCTCAGCGCAACCTGATCTTTGTGCTCGACACCTCCATTCGCCTGATGCACCCGCTCATGCCGTTTGTCACCGAGGAGATCTGGGACAACATGCCGGCGAGCGTGCTCGATCTGGACGCCGAGGGCAACGTGGACCGCGCCGAGGCGCTCATGATTGCCAAGTGGCCCGAGCCCGTCGACTACGCCAAGTACGTCGACGAGGACGCCGAGCGCGCGTTTGAGTTGTGCCGCACCGTCGTTTCCGCCGCCCGCGCCACGCGTTCGCGTTACCGCTTGAGCCCCAAGGCCGAGCTCGACGTGGTCGTGCGCGCCGGTGCCGAGGACATCGAGAAGCTCGAGAGCCTGCGCTCGACCATCGAGCCGCTGGCGAACACGGCTTCGCTGGTTATGGGCACCGACGTTGAGAAGCCGGCTGCGAGCATCGCCGTTGTTGACAGTGGCGTCGAGGTCTTTGTGGTGCTCGAGGGCAAGGTCGACCTTTCGGCCGAGAAGGCGCGCCTGGAGAAGGAGATCGCCGCGGCTCAGAAGGAGCTCGCCGGCTGCGAGAAGACACTGGCCAACGAGGGCTTTGTGGCTAAGGCCGCTCCCGCGGTGGTCCAGAAGAAGAGGGACCGTGCAGCTGAGCTCAAGGAGATCCTGGCGGCGCTGACTGCTCAGGTTGCTGACTTCTCGTAGGTCTAACTTGGGGGCGCGTCCCGATGCTTTGCTCTCCGCTGCGGACAGTCCTGCGCAAGACGGACAGCACATTAAGTGCTGTCCTTTGCGTGCGGAACTTGCGGCGAGCAAAGCATCGGGCCGCTCCTGGTGCGGTTACGTGGTTGTTTGCATCTGGTAGGTTAGGGCCACTTGTTCGTGGCCTTGATCTTGCTGCAAGCGGATAGAGGCTGATATTATCAACGCAAGGGGCTCATTCTTTTTGGTGGGCCTCTTTTTCTGTTATGGGGGACTTTGGGTTATGGCTAAGCGTTCTGGGTCGTATGTCGTTCCTTTCTCGTTTGAGCTGCTTTCGTTTGATGAGGCTGTGGGGCTTGCTGCTGATACGGGGCGGATTTCTGGGGATGCTGGTCCTTTGCTCGAGACGGTTGTCGATATGCTCGATGAGCTGGGACGCCCGGACGAGTATTTCGATTGCATTCAGGTCGCCGGTACCAATGGCAAGACTTCGACCACGCGTTTTTCGGCTGCCATCCTTCGTGGTGAGGGGTTAAAGACCGCACTGTATACGTCTCCGCAGTTGGTGCGCTATCCCGAGCGCATGGAGGTCGATGGGCGCGTTGTGAGCGATGAGTCGTTTGCCCGCGGCGTTTCTGCCGCCGTCGAGGCGGGGCATCGCGTGAATGCTCGTCGTGTGGCGGCGGGGGAGCGCGCCTATACCATCACGCCGTTTGACCTGCTGACGGCTGCCGCGCTGGTGGTGTTTGCCGAGGCTGCAGTGGACGTTGCTGTGCTCGAGGTCGGCATGGGCGGCCGTTGGGACGCTACGAGTGCGACCGATCCCGTCGCCGTTGCCATTACGGGCATCGGCCTCGACCACACGCGCATCTTGGGCGACACGCTCAAGGCCATTGCGGGGGAGAAGGCTGCTGTCATCAAGCCTAGACGTCTGGTTGTGCTGGGCGAAGGCACGCATGAGTTGAGCGTTCAGCGCGTGATGGACGCCCGTTGCCGCGAGTGTGGCGTTGTGCCGCTCGTGGTGAACCATGCCACAACCAAGGTCCCGGCACACGTGGGCGATACGGTTGAGTTTAGCTGCACCACGCCGCGTGCGATCTATACGTCGAGCATGGTCAAACCGGCCTATCAGCCGCAGAATGCCGCGTGCGCGATTATGCTGTGCGAGGGCTATCTGGGCCGCGAGCTCGACCACGATGCGCTCGACGCTTCGCTTATGGGCTGCCCCACGCCGGGTCGCTTTGATGTGCTGGGAACTGATCCGCTCAAGCTGATCGATGCCTGCCATAACCCCCAAAGCTGCGAGAACTTTGTGAGCGCACTGGACGAGATCGACCCGTGCGTAGAGAATCGGCCCACGTTGCTATGTGCCGCGCTGGCCGACAAGGACGTGGCGGGTATCGTTGATGTGCTGATCCCGGCCTTCCCGCGCGTGGTCGTAACCCAGACCGATTCCGATCGCGCCCTGCCGGCAGAGGAGCTCGCTGCCCTGGTGGACGCGGACAAGCTTGCGGGCGTATACCCCAGCGTATCCGAGGCCCTCGCAGCCTTCGATGCCGCGGGCGTGCCCTTCGTAGCCGCCGGCACCATCACCCTAGCCGGCGAAGTAGCCGGCCTACTGCGCTAAGCCGCTCACGGGGCAGCTAGTTGGCCTGCTTGCCACGAAATGGGCCCATCTACCTCGTTTAATCGACTGCCCTGGACCACGCCGAAAAATGAAAAATAAAAACCGCAGGTAGAAGGCTTGCCGATTTTCAAAAAAAATACCCGCATGGTCGACCCATGCGGGTTAAACGTAGTAGATAGCCCGTTTTCGTGGCGCATCTCTAGACTGTCAAATTGGTCGACTTGGCCCCATGGCAGTTGCGGTGAAATAGTTCCTGGATTATGCCTCTGTGGGCCAATCTGGGAACTATTCCACCGCAACTTATTGAAGGGCTATTGGGAAGGGGCTAGTCTAGGCGGATTGGGTCGTGGGGGTAGGCGTTGAGAATCTCGACGCCGTTCTCTGTCACTAGGGCTAGGTCCTCGATGCGGACGCCGGTGCGGCCGGGGAGGTAGATGCCCGGCTCGATAGAGAAGGTCATGCCCGGCTCGACAACCTGCTCGTTGACGAGCGAGACGTCGCCCGGCTCGTGGTCCTGCAAGCCGATCGAGTGTCCCAGGCGATGCGTAAAGTAC
>CABSNS010000194.1:0-3289 GCA_902479105.1 uncultured Collinsella sp.
GAGATGCTCAGGAGTCTCGTGGGCTCGGAGATGTGTATAAGAGACAGTGCCAATCGAGTGTGCCGGCCACAAACTTGCCGATCGAAGTGACAAAGACCATTGCCACGGAAAACGCACCATATACCACCGAGATGGCAAACGAAGTTTGCTGCGGGGACAGCAGCTCGGGGATGTACGTCACACCCACAGCGAGCAGTGCGCCAGAGACGGAGCCCAGGATGATGCGCGAGATAAACAGCACCTGGAAGTTGGGCGCCAACGCCATGACCAGGTTGCCGAGCACAAAGACGATGCTGTAGCACACGAGCAGCTGGTAGCGGCGAAAACGTCCCGTGCTGAGCGCAAGCACCGGCGTGGCGATGGCGTAGACAAGCGCAAACACGCTGATGAGCTGGCCTGCGGTGGCAAGCGATATGCCGAGCTCCGTCGCCAGGTCGCTCTCGATGCCGATGACCACGAACTCCGAGCAGCCGAGCGAAAAACCTAACAACACGAGCAGCGCCAGGCAAAGATTGGTGCGCGCAGGTGAAAGCGCGGCGGCGGTTGACTTGCTTTTAGGCGTGGTTGCGGCGGTCAAGGCTGTCACTCCAATGTCGCATTAATAAGCGGGATTCAATCCCTGCAACTCTAACAGAATGTGACAAAGAGACAGTCCCTTTGTCGCATTGCGCTGCCGGCCAGTCGCCCAAACCGTCACAACATTCGGCGAAAATCTCGAAATCGAGGAAAAGCGTCGAATGTTGTGACGGTTTTTGTGTCCGGCGCGGGTGAGCTTCGGTGTCGTCTGGGGGTATAAAACTAGCGAGTGTTTATTTGCGAGGCCTAAGGGGCGCCCCGTATGGATATCGATAACTTTGAATGGTGGTATAGCGAGGGTGAGACTCCGGACGAGGGGTGGGACGAGCCTACGCCGCGTGGCGTGTCGAGCGACGAGGACGAGACCGGCAACGACGTCGCCGCCGACTCGGACGCCGCCCTCGATCCCGTCGAGCCCCTGACCTTCGAACAAGCTTGGGCCCAGGCCGAGGCAGACGAGGCCAAGGCCGACGCTACGGCCACGCTCGGCGAGCCAGCCGACATGTCGATCTCGCCGGCAAAGACCCCGCAGCCGCGTCACACCATCGATCCCGACAGCACGGCATCCTTCAGTATTCTCGACGTGCCCTCGCAGGGCGCTCAGGCGCCCGCACCCACACGTCGCCCCAATCTGTCTCGCGAGGAAGATGCAGGACGTCGCTCTCCGCTTGGCCCCATCCTTATCGCCTTCATGGCCGGCGTTATCGCATGCTCGGTAATTGGAAACGTCTGGAGCCATGTCGAGCAGCAGCGAAAAGACGCCGCCAGGGTCGAGATGTCTGTCGAGCAATCGCTCGGCCGCACGCGCTCGGTACATGTGTCGGTCGAGGTCAAGGACGGCGCGACGTGGGACACCGCGCGCGGCGACAGCCAAATGCTCATCCATATCGTGGGGCGCACGCTCAAAGGGCAGACGATTGACGAGTATCAATACGTCAATTCCGCTGGTGACGGCATCGAACTTAAGCCCGGCGACTACGAGCTCACCGTCGATGAACCGCCCGTCGCCACCGACGGCACGCGCTTCCGTGCCTCAAAGCGCATGGTTCCCGTGAGCTTTAACTCGCAGGCGCCCGATACGGTCGACACCACGCCACAGGGCGGGTTTGACCTTTACGTAGATACCCAGTAGGCGCTCGCCGCTCATTCCGCTATGGCTACTCAATAATCGCCTGCCGTCCCGTCCCGCCGCCAAGAGTGGGACAATAGCCCTCGACACTATTGTTTACTTTTGGAGGAAGTAGCATGTCTACCGTCACTACCATCAAGCGCGGCGGCCTCACCGCGGCCATCGATTCCATGGGCGCCCAGCTCACGAGCCTTGCTCTCAACGGCAACGAGTATCTGTGGCAGGGCGACCCCGCCTTTTGGGGCAAGCATGCGCCCATCCTGTTCCCCATTGTGGGTTCGCTGCGCAACAACACGGCAACGTCTGCGGCCGGCACCTGCGAGATGCCGCGCCACGGACTCGCGCGCATCGTCGAGCACAAGCTGGTCGAGGTTTCGGAGGACGGCTCCTCGGTAACGTACGAGATCACCGACACGTCCGAGTCGCTCAAGGCCTTTCCGTTCCACTTTAAGCTCAACATGACCTATGCCCTGACCGGCGACGCCATCCTCACGCAGACCTTTGCCGTCACCAATACCGGCGACGTGGACCTGCCGTTCTCGGTGGGCGGCCACCCTGCGTTTAACGTACCGGCTCCCGGTGCCGAGGACGAGGCATTCGAGGATTACGAGCTGGCGTTTACCGAGGCTTGGACTAACGAGGCTCCCATCATCACGCCCGACGGTCTTATGACGTTCGAGGGCAGCTACAAGGCTCCCGATAACTCGGACGTGCTGCCCATCACGCACCGCAGCTTCGATAACGACGCCATCATGTTCACCGATACCCCGGGCTCCACGCTCACGCTGCGCGGCCGCAAGTCGGGTCACGGCGTCAAGATCGACTTTGAGGGCTTTAAGTACATTGGCGTGTGGTCTGCCGCCAACGACGCTCCGTTTGTGGCGCTCGAGCCCTGGACCGGTCACACCACCATGGACACCGAGGACGATGTCTTTGAGCACAAGGTCAACACCATCACCCTGGCCCCGGGCGAGACGGACAAGCGCAGTTTTAGCGTTACCTTGCTCTAGAGGTTCCGCCGCTCGGTCGATGCTGCGCGTCGTCCAGAGCGACAAGTTGTCATTCAAAAGGCAAGGCATAGACCTTCTGGTCATGCCTTGCCTTTTTCATGCCACTTGTCGCTCTGGACGTCGCTCGCCGGCATTGCCAAAACATCGGCGTCCCCAATGACTACCGCGTGTCTATTAATTTTTCGAGCTTGTGCTGCGCTGCTAGTTGCTGGCGTATATCCTGTTAAGTCGTCAGCATACGATTCAACAGGGAAGGCAGATTATGCATTCTCCCCATCAACGCGACGCGCATCCACAGCCGGTATGCAGCCGTCGCATCTTTTTGGGTAGCGCTCTCGCTGCGAGCGCTTCTGTCGTCGCCGGCGCACTTGCCGGCTGCCAGCGTCCCTCCACGCTGGAAGTAGTTCAGTCCACGACGGGCGGCGGTCGCGACGACCTGTCCGATTCTGTGATCGGCAAGGATAAGATCCGCATTGGCATGGAGGCGGCCTACGCCCCGTACAACTGGCAGGTTTCCGAGGCCAGCGAGTTCACGATCCCCATCCTGTCTCTTATACACATCTCCGAGCCCACG
>CABSNS010000195.1:0-3284 GCA_902479105.1 uncultured Collinsella sp.
TCCGCACATGTGCGGATGAATGTGGGAGGTGTTCGGATAAAGTCGATAATCAAGGGTATTATTACGATTCCATTTGAACCCTTGGGGTTTGTTGAAATGGGATCGGGATTCGCATAAGATTGAAGCAGATGGCGCCCGTTGCCGCGGGTTAGCCAACTCCAAAACACGTTTGTAGCGTGAGAAGTGGCCGTCTTCGCATTACGCGGGGGCGGCTATTTTTTGAGTGTAAGATTAGATAATTAGACAAACATCTAAATATCGAGTATAGTGTGCACGTCGAACGGAATGCTGAGAGGAGGTCCTATGCCGGGAGAGGGTTTTAAAGCGCTTGCCGATCCTACGAGGCGGCGCATTTTGGAACTGCTGCGCGAGGGCAATTGTACGGCCGGGGAGCTTGCCGAGCATTTTGACATCAGCAAGCCGTCATTGAGCCATCACTTGGCGACGCTCAAAAACGCCGGGTTGGTGACCGACGAACGTCATGGCCAAAACATCGTTTACAGCTTAAACACCACCGTCATGCAGGACTTGATCGGTTGGTTTATGGGCTTTACAAACACGGAAGGTGATAAGGATGAATAACGAAAACAAGGGCATTCACGCCACGGGGGTATCGCGGCGTGTGTGGATTGCGCTGATCGCTCTGTGCGTCGCCAATGTCGTAGCGCACCTCATAGTGATGCCGAGCTTGCCTGCGCAGATTCCTACGCACTGGGGCGCGAACGGCGCCGTCGACGGTTGGGGTCCTAGCTGGATGGCCTCCGCGCTCGGCGTGCTGCCTCTGGCACTTCTTGCGATGTTCTACGTCGTGCCACGCATTGACCCCAAGGGCGAGGCGTATCGAACCTCGGGCAAGTTCTATCAGGGCTTCGTAATCGCCTTCACCTTGTTTATGTGCGCCATAAGCTGGTTGGGTGAGCTTACGGTCTGGGGCGTGGTGCCGGCGGTCGGTTCGGTCAACGTGCTGATTTCCGGTGCTGTCGGTCTGCTGTTCATCGGCGTAGGCAACTACTTGCCGCGTGTGAAGCGGAACTATACGCTCGGTATCAAGACGCCCTGGGCGCTTGCCGATCCCGAGAACTGGCGCCGTACGCAGCGCTTTGGCGGTGCCTGCTTTATGGTGCTGGGTGTTGGCCTGATTGCGATGGGCGTGGCGGGCAGCGTGCTTTCGAGTGAAGTCGTCGCCGCGGTGATTGCGGTTCTGGCGTTTGGTTCGGTCGGAGCCGTCTACGTCTACTCGTATCTGCTGTGGCGCAAATCGCAGCGAGCCGCTCGTTAAGGTTGCGGAAAACTAGCGTACGCAGTTCATAGTGAGTTCCGGGGGACTTTTCCCAGGTAGTATTAGGGGGTATGGGCAACCATGCTCCTTTTTTCGTTAAGTTTCAGAGCTGGTTTTCTCATTTCGTTTCCACTAAAGCGAATCAAGAATAGAGAAACAGCAGGTAGAAAGGATAAAACAGGCAAATGGCAGAGTTCATCTACCAGATGTATCAGGCTCGTAAGGCCCATGGCGACAAGGTAATCCTTGACGACGTGACGCTGAGCTTCTACCCCGGTGCCAAGATCGGCGTTGTGGGTCCCAACGGAATGGGCAAGTCGACCCTGCTCAAGATCATGGCCGGCATCGAGGAGGTCTCAAACGGCGATGCCAGACTTACCCCCGGCTACACCGTGGGTATCCTGCAGCAGGAGCCGCCGCTCGACGACGACAAGACCGTCATCGAGAACGTGCGCATGGCATTTGGCGATATGATCGCCAAGGTTGATCGCTTCAACAAGATCGGCGAGGAGATGTGCGACCCGGATTGCGACATGGACGCCCTCATGGCCGAGATGGGCAAGCTCCAGGACGAGATCGACGCCGCCGATGGCTGGGATATCGATTCCAAGCTCGGCCAGGCCATGGACGCCCTGCAGCTGCCCGATTCCGACATGCCAGTTAACGTGCTTTCCGGCGGCGAGCGCCGTCGCGTGGCCCTGTGCAAGCTGCTGCTCGAGGCTCCCGACCTGCTGTTGCTCGACGAGCCCACGAACCACCTGGACGCCGAGTCGATCCTGTGGCTCGAGCACTTCCTGCACAACTACCAGGGTGCAGTGCTGGCCGTTACGCACGACCGCTACTTCTTGGATAACGTTGCCGAGTGGATCTGCGAGGTCGACCGCGGTCACCTTTATCCCTACAAGGGCAACTACTCCACGTATCTGGAGACCAAGGCCGCGCGTATCGAGGCTCAGGGTAACCGCGACGCCAAGCTCGCCAAGCGCATGGAGGCCGAGCTCGAGTGGGTGCGCAGCTCGCCTAAGGCCCGTCAGGCCAAGAACAAGGCCCGTCTGGCTCGCTACGAGGAGATGGAGGCCGAGGCCCGCGCAAGCCAGAAACTCGACTGGGCCGACATCCGCATCCCTGTGGGCCCGCGTTTGGGCAACAAGGTGCTCGAGGCCCGTCACCTGCACAAGGAGTTCGATGGCCGCGTGCTCATCGATGACCTTTCGTTCACCCTGCCGCGCAACGGCATCGTGGGCGTCATCGGCCCCAACGGCGTCGGTAAGACCACGCTGTTCAAGACGATTGTGGGTCTGGAGCCGCTGACTTCGGGCGAGCTCGAGGTGGGCGAGACCGTCAAGATCTCCTATGTCGATCAGAACCGTTCTGGCATCGACCCCGACAAGAACCTGTGGGAGGTCGTCTCGGACGGCCTGGACCACATGATGGTCGGCGAGACCGAGGTTCCGAGCCGCGCTTATGTGGCGAGCTTTGGCTTTAAGGGCCAGGACCAGCAGAAGCGTGCTGGCATACTCTCCGGTGGCGAGCGCAACCGTCTGAACTTGGCGCTTACGCTCAAGCAGGGAGGCAACCTGCTGCTCCTCGACGAGCCCACGAACGACCTCGACGTCGAGACGCTGTCCTCGCTCGAAGCGGCGCTGCTCGAGTTCCCGGGCTGTTCGGTGGTCATTAGCCACGACCGTATGTTCCTGGACCGCGTCGCCACGCACATTCTGGCGTGGGAGGGCACCGACGAGAATCCGGGCAACTGGTATTGGTTCGAGGGCAACTTCGAGGCCTATCAGGCCAACCGCATCGAGCGCCTGGGCGAGGACGCAGCCCAGCCGCATCGTGTGCATCGCAAACTCACGCGCGATTAGTCGAGCTCAGGTGACCTAACGAGAAAGGGACGATAACCTTGAGGGTTATCGTCCCTTTTTGCTACTCGGCAGAAGATTCAACCTTGGCTTATAGGACAAAATGTGTGTCCACGTTGGGGACATCGGCGCAGGTCGATGCC
>CABSNS010000196.1:0-3268 GCA_902479105.1 uncultured Collinsella sp.
AGTGGATACACTGCTCGAGGCCATTGACGTCTGCGATGTCGATGGCTTTTGCTTTGGCAACTATACGGACGAGGAGGCCGGCACCGGTTGCACCGTAATCGTGGCACCCGAGGGCGCCACCGGCGGCGTTGACGTTCGCGGCGGTGCTCCAGCATCGCGCGAAACCGACCTGCTGCGACCCGAGAACACCGTCGACAAGGTCCACGCCGTCTGCCTTTCGGGTGGATCGGCCTTTGGCCTCGAGGCTGCAAGCGGCGTCGCTCGCGAGCTTGAGAGCCGCGGCATCGGCCTTCCCGTCGGCCCCACACAGGTGCCTATCGTGTGCTCCAGCTGTATCTTCGACCTCGCCTTTGGTAACCCCACCGTACGCCCCGACATTGAGGCAGGCATCTCCGCCGTGCGCGAGGCGCTCGACAACACCCCCACCACGCTCGAGCAGGGCAATGTAGGTGCCGGCACCGGCGCCACTGTAGGCAAGCTCATGGGGCCTGCCACCTGCATGAAGGCCGGCCTTGGAGCTGCCGCCGTGGCACTCGGCCCCATCAAGGTGGGCGCCGTGGTCTCGGTCAACGCCTGCGGCAACGTGGTCGACCCCTTCACCGGCGAGTGGGTCGCCGGCATGCGCGCCGCAGCCGATAGTGACCAGATCGTCGACATGGAACTCGCAGCCTTTGCCGCCGCCGGATCCATGCAGATGCCGCTCGACCGCACCAACACCACCATCAGCTGCATCGTCACCAACGTGGAACTCACTAAGGCACAAGCCACCAAGGTCTCCCAGATGGCCGCAGACGCCTACGCCCACGCCATCCGTCCCACGCACACCACCAACGACGGCGACACTATCTACACCCTCGCCAGCGGCAAACTAGGCGCCCAGGCAAGCGCCGCCGTTCCCCTAGACTTACTGGGTATGCTCGCCGTAAGGGCCCTACAGACCGCCATCGTAAACGGAGCCAAAACCGCCAAAACCTCCCACGGCGTCCCCGGAGCCGCGAAGTAGCCTAACCTGACCGGTTACCCGGTGGGGCTTGGTTATGTTTGCTGCTCTACAGTCCTGGCTCGCACGAAGAACACATTAAGTGTTCTTCGGCTCGTGCGGAACTCGCGACAAACATAACCAAGCCCCACCGGGCAACCTACCAACCAGATTCTTTTCAGCCCAGGCCCCTGTGTACCGCGCGTCGAAGATCTTCAAATTCAGGCAGCCTGACAATCGATTCTTATAGCAGAGGCCCCTTGGCCTTTAGTTTGATACAAGTTCCGCACGAGCCGGAAAGCACTAAATGTGCTTTCCGTGCGAGCAGGACTGTTCGCAGTAGCAAACTAAAGGCCAAGGGGCCCAGTCAACCTATCAGCAGCGATTACTCAGCAGCTAGTTGAATTTGAAGATCTTTGAGGCAAGACGGTATAGGCCGAGTGTGGTTTTGTCACCGGCCCGTCCGCGCAGGTTGGTGAAGAAGCCGACCACGCCGTAGCGGGCACGACGATACATGCGCTCGTCGTAGGCCTTCAAATCATTCCACAGCGTCTTTAGGCGCTCGTCGGCGCAATCCTCGTCGGAAAGCTTGGTGAGCACTGAGCAAATCGCCATCATCATGGTGAAGTAGCCCATCATGTACGAGCGCAGACGCGACGACTCAACATCGCTGTACAGGTGGTACGACTCCATCATGATACGCGTAACACGGAACTGCTGGTCCAGACGCTTGACCATCGTGGCCTCGTTGACACTCTGGCCCTCGCGACCGATAAAGTAGCGGTAGAGGTCGATGTCGGCGTAGTACATGGTCTTGCAACGCGGCAGCGGCACGTAGGCGTAGATGTTGTCCACATAGAACGTGTGCGGCGGCATGGGAAGGTTGGACTCGCGCAGCACATCCGTGCGATAGCACAGGCTGTGCATAAGTAGGTTCTGGTCCAGGCGGAAATGACCGATCTGATCCCAGGAAAAAATCTTTTTGCGCGGCAGGGCAAATTTGTAGCCAATAGCGGTATGCGTGCCCTCGTAAACCTTCTCGTACACGTAGTTCGAGATAAACAGGTCAACGCGCTGGTCGCGCTCCTCAAAGCCACGCAGAATCGACAGCATGGTCGAAAGGGCAGCGCCGTCAAGCCAGTCGTCCGAATCAACAACCTTGTAGTAGGTGCCCTGTGCCTCGCGCAGACCCGAAAGGACGGCAATACCGTGGCCGCCGTTCTCCTGGTGTACCGCGCGAATGATACCGGGATAACGCGCCTCCCACTCATCGGCCTTATCGGCCGTCTCGTCCTTGGAGCCGTCGTCCACCACGATAATCTCGATATCGGTGGCGTAATTGCTCCCCTCCAAGATGGAGGTGATGCAATGGTCCATGTCCTTGGCGGCGTTATACGAGGGAATATCGAATGTTATGACTTTATGCATGGCAGGCGATAATCTCATCCGAAAGATCGAGGGCGGAATTGGTCACAGCGTCCATATCGTAGTAACGATACTCGGCCAGACGACCCACCGGGTGGAAGTTCGTCAGGTTCTGGACGCGCTCAAGATAGCGCTCATAGAGCTCACGGTTCTCGGGCTCAAGAATGGCGTAGTACGGTGTCTCGCCCGAGCCGGGCGTATAGGCCTTGGAGTACTCCTTCATGATGGTGGTCTTGCCGGGCAGGACCTGACCGGTCATGTTCTTGAACTCGGTGATGCGCGTGTAGTCCTCGCTCGTGGTGTAGTTGACAGTGCCCACGGGCTGGAACTGGTCCATATCGAGCGTCTCGAACTTCATATCGAGCGTGCGGTACGGCAACGAACCCAAGTCGAGGTTGAACAGCTCGTCGAGTGGACCGGTGTAGACGATCTCGCCACCATAGACCTTGCCGTCGATCTTGACGGTGGTGTCGTCGATTTCAAAGAGGTCACGGGCGTCCACGTCGCAGAACACGTCGATCAGGTCGTGGTCGAGCATGTGCTCAAAGAGCGCCGTGTAGCCCTCCTGCGGCATGCCCTGGAAGGGAGCTTGCGGGAAGTAGCGGTCATCATCGCCCACAAAGACGGGAACGCGGCCGGTGATCGAGGGGTCGATCTGATCGGGCGTCTGGTCCCACTGCTTCATGGTGTAATGCAAAAAGACGTTCTCGTAGACGTAATCGGCGACCTCGGCAAGATCCGGGTCGTTCTTCTTACGCAGCTCCATAATGGGCACCTTGACATCCTTGCCAAAGGTCTCCACGAGCTTCTGATACAGCCTGTCTCTTATACACATCTCCGAGCCCACGAGACTCCTGAGCATCT
>CABSNS010000197.1:0-3263 GCA_902479105.1 uncultured Collinsella sp.
TATACGCGCTGTCGAATGCCGATCTGCTCTATCTGCGGCACCAGTTTTTGAAGCTTCTCGATGTCGGACTCGGTGAGTTCTTGCGACGAATAGATTTGCACCATGCGTGCCGCATTGAGGCCCAGGCTGTTGACCAGGCTGTTTTGGATGCCGCCGATGAGCGAAGTCATGGCGATAACCGAGGCGATGCCGATGACAATGCCCAGGATGGTGAGCAGGCTGCGCCCCTTGTTGGCCTCGAGCGAGTGAAGGGCTTCCTGGATGAGATCGCGGGCGCTCATGCCATCTCTCCTTTCGGCGGGTTGGCGGAGGCGGAAATCATGGGCAGGCTATCTACGGTGCTGCGCAGGGTCCGCGGTGCATGTGGAATATACGCGCCGTCGTGAATGCGACCGTCGCGGATGGTCACGGCACGGTCGGCCTCGGCGGCGATGCCGGGGTCGTGTGTGATAAGCACGATGGTTTTGCCGCGCTTCTGGAGCTTATGGAAGGTCTCCATCACAAGCGCTCCGGTAGCGGAGTCCAGGTTTCCCGTCGGCTCATCGGCTAGGATGATGGGCGGGTCATTGACGAGGGCGCGCGCGATTGCGACACGCTGCATCTGGCCGCCCGAGAGCTCGGATATGCGGTGGTCCCAGTGGTCGACCGGCAGCGTGACGGCCTGCAGCGCGTGCACGGCGCGCATCTCGCGCTGGCTACGGGGCACATTGGTGTAGGCCAGCGGCAGCATCACGTTTTCGATAACCGACAGGCGCGGCAGCAGGTTGAAGCTCTGAAAGACAAAGCCAATGCTCAGGGCGCGGACTTCGGTGAGCTCGTCATCGTCAAGCTCGGCCACGTTGAGCCCTTGCAGGTAGTAGTCGCCCGCCGTCGGTTTGTCCAGGCAGCCTAGGATGTTCATTAGCGTTGATTTGCCCGAGCCCGAGGGGCCGGTGATAGCGACGAATTCGCCGGGTTCTACCGCCAGGCTCACGTTGTGCAGGATGTGGGCGCAACCCGCCTCGCTCTCAAAGATGCGGTGTACGTTGCGGATGTCGATAACGGGACGCATTACATGCCCTCATCGTCAGACATACTGCCCGAATCCGCGCTGTAGCCGCCGTCAGCCGTTGCGTTCGCTCCGGTGTCCATGACGAGGGTGTCGCCATCGCGCAGCTTGGTAACCGGCACGTTGGGGTTGATCTCGTTGCCCTGGTCGTCGCGCTTGACCTGTGTCTTGCCGACTACGGCTTCGTTGTCGTTTTGCGTCACGACGGTCACCTTCACGCGACGGGTTTGCTTGCCCTCGTCATCAGTCGCCACGTTGACGTAATAGTGTTCGCCGTCTTCGGTCATGAGCGCCATCGTCGGCACCATCACCACGTCGTTGAGCTGCTCGGTCACCACCGATACCTCGGCCGTCATGCCCGGCTTCAGGCGCGAGTCGGGCGCCTCTATGAGAATGTCGACGTTAAAGGTTACGCTGCCGCCGCCACCGTTGGCGGCGTCGGAGTTTGCCACCGACGCGATAGCCGTGACGGTGCCCTGGCTCACGATATCGGGAAACGCGGGATACGTGACGTTGGCGCTCTGCCCAACGGCGATCTTGGCGATGTCCTTTTCGCCCACCTGCACGGTCACCTTCATTTTGGACAGGTCGGCGATCTGCATGCACTGCTTGCCGCCGCTCGTGTCGCTTTCGCCCATGATCATGCCGCCTGTTACCGTGGCGCCCACCTTGGCGTTGAGCTCCACGATGCTGCCCGAGCTCGGGGCCGTGACCGTTCGGCTGGCTGCCTTGGCGTTCGCCTGATCGAGGTTTGCCTGGGCCGATGCGAGGCTGCGCTGCGCGGCCGATACGGCGTTCATGTCCGCTGATGCGTCGGAGACGCCAGCCGCTGCGGAAGCTCCATCGACGTCCGTCGTTGGGGTGGCCTGCGCGGCAGCGGCGGCTTTCTGTGCGCTGGTAAGGTCTTCCTGGGCGGCTGCAATTGCACGCTGCGCCTCGGCAACGTTGCGGTCGAGCTCGTCGTTTTTAATGGTCATAAGCACGTCGCCCTCGTTGACGGATTGGCCTGCCTGCACGTTGATCGAATCGACCGTACCGTCGACAGAAGGGGAGACCACTGAGGATGAAATGGGTTTGAGCTGGCCTTTCGCCTCGACCGTTGTGGTAAACGTGCCCTCGGTCACCATATCGGTCACAGGACCGCTATCGCCCTGTGGCTGCGCATTGATAACAAGGGTTGCGACAATGGCAATGAGCGCGATGGCACCCACGACGCCGGCGGCAATACCGCGTCGAATCATCTTTTTGCGCCGACGTTCGGCACGTTTTGCCTTGAGCTTGGCGTATGCCTCTTCATCGGAAATCTCGGCCGCATCGTTCGCGCGCCCGTTCTGCTTATCGGCATGTACGTTTGTAATCAGAGGAATCGTTTCGGTGGCACCTTCGGGCGTGCGCTCGGTATCATCCGGGCCCGGGGTGGTCGTGGGGACATTCGACATGGCGTCTCCTTTATAGAAAGTTCCTCAATAAGTATATGCGCCCGTCGCGTGAGGCGGGCGCATATGGCGGATTCTTTCGGAACTGTTAGATTGGAGCGTCAGTTTCCCGTTGTGTGAAGGCGTGTTTTCCTACGAGTGGACAACCACGCACAGGCCGACTTTGATGCAATCGTGCAGTGCCTTGGCGTCGGCCAGGCGCAGGTTGATGCAACCGTGGCTGCCGCACCACTTGTACGACTCGGCGTTATCGAAGCTCTTGTCGTTTTGCCAGGTGGCGTCGTGGAAGCCGATCATGTTGCCCTCAAACGGCATCCAGTAGCTCACCGGGCTCTCATATTTGGGTTTACCGGTCTCGGGGTCCTTGGCTCCGATCAGGGTGCTGCCGCCGTCGTTGCTGTTGATTTGCCACACACCCTCGGGGGTGGCGTCTTCGCCCGGTTTGCCGGAAATAAAGTTGGCCTCCCAAACGATGTTACCGTTCTCGTCATAGTAGCGCGCGTGCTGCTCGGACAGGTCGACGTCGATATACGCCTTCCAGTCGGGCTCTCCCTTTGCGGTAAAGGTGTCGGCCTTCTGGGAGTACTTGATCTCGATCTCGCCGGTCTGCTTGTTGTTAATGGCGTCCTCGACCTGCTTGGCGAGCGAGCTGCTGTCGATGGACCAACCAAAGTCACCGCCTTCGACGGCGCACTGCTTGCCATCGGCGCGCGTCCACCAGCGAGTGGAGCCCACGGTATTAAAGCCGTTGGCGAGCTCGGCTGCCCAGCTGCTGATCT
>CABSNS010000198.1:0-3253 GCA_902479105.1 uncultured Collinsella sp.
GTTATGTTGCTGTCGCGAAACCAATCAATGAGGTTACCCTATCGAGGCGGCGTTGCCACCCTCAACAGCCAATCAACTGCATAAATTGCAGACCTCTCCCCATGGTTTAAGGGTAGTCAATTTGGGATGGAGCTCTATTAACTGGTATTTTGCATCAGATACCAGTCTTTATAGTCCGTGCCTAGATTAGCCGCTCTGTTATAGAGAAAGCCGATAGCAAGGCATCTTTGATTGGTATCCTCAAATAGCGAGTGAAACTCCACCGTGGCACAGTGGTGCTGTAGAATCCTTACAACACATCACACTATTACGTATCTAGAGGAGCACGATATGCGCGTCGACGAGGTTTTTAAGCAGGCAGCATCCCAGGGCACCGCACCCGTTTCGTTTGAGATGTTCCCGCCCAAGGGCGAGCTCACCCTCGACACGGCTCGCGAAGTGGCAGGCAATCTGTGCAAGCTTTCGCCGAGCTTTGTCTCGGTCACCTGCTCGGCTGGCGGCTCGGGCAACGGCGCCACCACCGCCCCCATCGCGCATATGATTACGAGCGAATTCGACACGCCCTCGGTGGCACACCTTACCTGCGTGGGCCGGTCGCACGCCGATATCGCCGCCAAGATCGACGAGTATCGCACCGCCGGTGTGGAAAACATCCTGGCCCTGCGTGGCGATCTCCCTGCCGGCGCGACCGAGGACGACAAGCCCGCCTCGGACTACGCCTACGCCCGCGACCTCATCCCCGAGCTCGTCGACGCCGGCTTTTGCGTGGGCGCCGCAGCCTACCCCGAGGGCCACATTGCCTGTGAGGATCTCAACCTCTCGGTCGAACACCTCAAGCAAAAACAGGACGCTGGCGCGAGCTTCTTTGTGACGCAGCTCTTCTTTGATAACGAGTGCTTCTACCGTTTTCGCGATCTTGCCGACAAGGCCGGCATCACCGTGCCCATTACCGCGGGCATCATGCCGTTTATGGGCAAGTCGCAGATCAGCCGCATGGTCTTTATGTGCGGCGCGTCGCTGCCCTCCCCCGTCATCAAGATTCTCGCCAAGTACGAGAATGACCCCGAGAGCCTACAGGCAGCTGGTGTAGATTATGCAGCCCGCCAGCTTTGCGACCTCAAGGAGCACGGCGCCGACGGCCTGCACCTGTACACTATGAACCGTCCTGCGATCGCCGCGACCATTATGGAGCGCCTGGGGTAATGGAAAAACCGCACATCGATACAACCGCTATCGAAGTGCCGGCCGACCTTGCGTCGCCGGCGCTTTACCGTGTCGATGCTGCGCACCATCCCCGTGTCGACCGTGCCGAGATGCTGCGGTATCTGGGTTACGGCGGCCAGCAGATTGAGCCCGAACTGTCACGACGTATTGAGCTTGTCGTTGAACGTCTGGAACTGGACATTGAGCCCCGTGGCGTGCGCCGCGTATTTGCCATCGATGCCACGGGCGTCGACGAACAGGGCGAGCCTTGCATCCGCCTGGTCGGCACCAACGTTGAGCTGCGCGGTCGCGATATCTATCGTCATCTTAAGGACGCCCGCTTTGCCGCACTCATGGCATGCACCCTCGGCATGGACGCCGAGCGTCGCCTGCGCACCACGGGAGCCCAACATCCCCTGGAGGGCGCCGTGCTCGACGCCGCGTGCTCCGCTTACGTGGAAGCCGCCGTTGAGCAAATGGACCAGCAGGTCAAGACGGACGCCGCCGTTCATGGGCTCGCCGGCAACTGGCGCTTTAGTCCCGGCTACGGCGACTGCCCGCTCTCGGCCCAGCGCTCAATCGTGGCTGCGCTCAACGCCACGCGGCTCATCGGGCTTACCGTCACACCCACCAGCCTACTCATGCCCACCAAGAGCGTGACCGCGGTGATCGGCCTGTTCGAAGGCGAAGTCCACGACGCCCAAAGCCGCCCCACCTGCAATATCTGCCGCATGCGCGAGCACTGCCGCTTCCGCGCCGCCCACACCACCTGCTATTCCAGCCATTAGGAGCCCTCGATGTTTACTCCGCTTATCACTCATGATTCTGACGGCACTGCATTGGCGGCACCCGTTGATGCCGCACGTCGCAACGGCGCCACGTACAAGACGCGCACGATTGACGACCTTCGCATTAAGGACGATCGTCTGTGTGCGGCCATCGAGGGCACGGGGCACCTGCTGTTCGACGGCGGCATGGGCACCATGCTGCAGGCGGCCGGCATGAAGGCGGGCGCCCTGCCCGAGCTGCTCAACTTTGAGGAGCCCCAGGTCATTACCGACATTCAGCGCCAGTACGTCGAGGCCGGCTGCGACGTGATTACCGCCAACACCTTTGGCGCCAACGCCCACAAGCTCGACGGTGCCGCCACCGTGGCAGACGTCTTTGCCGCGGCCGTCACCTGCGCCCGCGAGGCCGGCGCCCGCTACGTCGCCGGCGACATCGGCCCCATCGGTGCCCTGCTGCGTCCCCTGGGCACCCTCAGCTTTGACGAGGCCTACGACCTCTTTGCCGAGGAGGTGCGCGCCGGCGTCGCTGCGGGCGTCGACCTCTTTATTATCGAGACCATGACCGACCTGGCCGAGATCAAGGCGGCTGTCCTCGCCTGCCGCGAGAACTCCGACCTGCCCGTCTTTGCCACCATGACCTTTGAGGAAGACGGTCGCACCTTCCTGGGCACGAGTCCCGAGGTCGCCGCTATCACGCTCGACGCCATTGGCGCCGATGTCCTGGGCATCAACTGCAGCCAAGGACCGGCCGAGCTACGAGGACTCGCCGCACGTATGCTCACCGTTACCGACAAGCCTGTTATGGTGCAGGCCAATGCAGGACTCCCCCATGTGGACGACGACGGCAACACCGTCTTTGATATCCAAGCCCCCGAATACGCCGAGGCCGTCGCCGGCATGATCGCCGACGGCGTGAGCGTCGTGGGCGGTTGCTGCGGCACTACGCCGGCGCACATGGCGGCCTTGCGCACGCTTATCGATAACCACACGCCCAGCCCGCGCCACCGCAGGCCCAGTATGTCGGTCACGAGCGCCCAAACGGTCGTGGACCTTCCCTGCGACGGCCACAAGATCGCCGTCATCGGCGAGCGCATCAACCCCACCGGCAAAAAGCGCCTGCAGCAGGCCCTGCGCGACGGCGACCTGGACTACGTTGTGAGCCAGGGCATCAGCCAGCAGGAACAGGGCGCCGACATTCTGGACGTCAACGTGGGCCTGCCCGAGATCGACGAGGTCAAGATCATCCAACAGGCGACCGAACA
>CABSNS010000199.1:0-3252 GCA_902479105.1 uncultured Collinsella sp.
AGATGCTCAGGAGTCTCGTGGGCTCGGAGATGTGTATAAGAGACAGGCTCCGGCATGCGCGTGTGGCTAGAACATGCAGAGCGCTATGACGAGGACCCGCCACCGTCGAGGAAGCATGGGAGATAACGACCGCGGGCCCCAAGTCAACAGGGGGTGCCGGGGACACGAGCGGCCCCCGGCTCAACAAAATCGAAGAATGGGACTAATCGATTTTGTTGTTGGTCAGACCGGCGCGGAACACGGTGGCGTCGCCATCGGCCTTGCTCGGATCGTAGAGGTTCAGGGCAGCCACGTACATGGCGGCAGCGGTGACCAGGTCGTCCTTGTAGGTGACCTCGTTGGGAGCGTGAGCCTGAGACTCGGCACCCGGGCCAAAGCCCACGCAGGGGATGCCGTAGCGGCCCTGGATGGAAACGCAGTTCGTGGAGAAGGTCCACTTGTCGCACAGCGGGCGACCGGTGCGCTTGTCCATGCTGGGCTCGCAGCCGATGCGCTCGTCACCGAACATGGCCTTGTGGGCGTCGACGAGAGCCTTGACGTGCGGAGCGGTCTCCTTGTTGATCCACGTGGGGAAGTAAGCCTCGGTCTCGTAGACCTCACCGGTCCAGGACGGACGGTCGTACATGTACATGGAGACCTTCACGTCGTCGCCGTACTTCTTGGCGGCCGGCAGGTTGCGGATCTCGTCCAGGCAGGACTCCCAGGTCTCGCCGGCGGTCATGCGACGGTCGATGGAGATGGCGCAGGAGTCAGCGACGGCGCAGCGGCTGGGGCTGGTGTAGAAGATCTGGCTGACGGTGCAGGTGCCGCGGCCCAGGAAGCGGGCGTCCTCGAAGTGCTCGGGGTTGTACTTGGGGTCAAGCATCTTGACGAGACCCTTGATGTCGGTCGACTCGTCGCAGCCGTTGTTGTTGAGGGCGCGGACGTCGGCGATGATGTCGGCCATCTTGTAGATGGCGTTGTCGCCGCGGTCGGGAGCGGAGCCGTGGCAGGAGGTACCGTGAACGTCAACGCGGATCTCCATGCGGCCGCGGTGACCGCGGTAGATGCCGCCGTCGGTGGGCTCGGTGGAAATGACAAACTCGGGCTTAATGCCGTCCTTGTTGTAGATGTACTGCCAGCACATGCCGTCGCAGTCCTCTTCCTGGACGGTGCCGACAACCATGATCTTGTAGCCCTCGGGGATGAGGCCCATGTCCTTCATCATCTTGGCAGCGTAGGTAGCAGAAGCCATGCCGCCCTCCTGGTCGGAGCCGCCGCGGCCGTAGATGATCTCATCGGTCTCGTAGCCCTCATAGGGATCGGCATCCCAGTTCTCGATGTTGCCGATGCCGACGGTGTCGATGTGGGAGTCGATGGCGATGATCTTGTCGCCCTCGCCCATAAAGCCCATGACGTTGCCCAAGCCGTCGACCTTGACCTCGTCATAGCCAAGGCTCTCCATCTCGGCCTTGATGCAGGCAACAACCTCACCCTCCTCGCAGGACTCAGAGGGATGGGAGATCATAGCGCGCAGGAAGCGAGTCATATCAGCACGGTGAGACTCAGCAGCGGCCTTGATAGCGTCGAAATCGAGTTCTTTAGCCATTGTTCATAACCTTTCAAACGAAGGAATCTACCTGTGAGGTGGCGGAGCGATACCTATTTACTCCGCCCCAACGATTAGCAAGTGGGATATTCGCCTTCCCAAACGATGCGGCGATACTGGTCGGGATCCGTATCGCCCTCGGTGGAGAAGCAGAGCACGGAGCTCGTCTTGTCCAGGCCGATGAGCTCCTTGAGCTCGGCGTACTCGGGATCGAGCATGAGGGTCTCGACCAGGCCGGTGGTCACAGCGCCGGACTCGCCGGAAATGACGCGCGGGTCGCCCTTCTCGGGAGCGCCCAGGGTGCGCATGCCGCGAGCGGTGACCCAGTCGGGGCAGGACACGAAGGCGGTGGCGTGGTTGCGCAGGATATCCCAGCCCAGAATGTTGGGCTCGCCGCAGCACAGACCGGCCATGATGGAAGGCATGTCGCCGTCCACGATGCGCGGATCGCCGTCGCCGGCGGCAGCGCCCTTGTACAGGCAGGCGGCAGGCGCGCACTCAGCCACGACGAAGGTGGGCGGGTTATCGGGATACAGGTTGGTGAAGTAGCCCACCACGGCGCCGGCGAGCGAACCCACGCCAGCCTGGACAAACACGTGGGTCGGGCGGTTGATGGCCATCTCGCGCAGCTGCTCGGCAGCCTCGGAAGCCATGGTGCCGTAGCCCTCCATGATCCAAGACGGGATCTTCTCGTAGCCCTCCCAGGCGGTGTCCTGAACGATGACGCCGCGCTCGCAGGCGTCGGCCTCGGCGGCGGCCATGCGCACGCACTCGTCGTAGTTGACCTCTTCGATGGTCACCGTGGCGCCCTCGGCGGCGATGTTATCGAAGCGGGGCTTGGTAGAACCCTTGGGCATGTGCACGACGGCCTTCTGGCCCAGCTTGTTGGCAGCCCATGCCACGCCGCGGCCATGGTTGCCATCGGTGGCGGTAAAGAAGGTGGCCTGGCCAAAGTCCTTGGCAAGCTGATCGGAGGTCAGGTAATCGAAGGTGCAGTCGGCAACGTCCTTGCCGGTCTCGTCGGCAATGTAGTTGGCCATGGCAAACGAGCCGCCCAGGACCTTAAAGGCGTTGAGGCCAAAGCGATAGCTCTCGTCCTTAACGCACAGGTTGGACAGGCCCAGGCGCGCAGCCTGACCGTCCAGACGGGCAAGCGGAGTGACGGTATATTGAGGGAACGACTGGTGGAAGGCACGGGCCTTCTTCACGTGGTCGAGGCTCATGATTCCCAAGTGCTTGTCATCGCTCTTGGGCATCGTGTTGCCCGCCCACTGGATCTTATCGGCCATACGGTGAACTCCTTAAGTCCTCTCTTGCCGGCCCCCGCATACGCGTTTCAGCCCGATCCCATTCACACGACTGAACTTTTATGTGGATGCCAAACAAAAAGTTTGTTAGTAATGTTCTATCACACTTTTTGATTGGTATATCTAACGAATTGTTTGTTGCCGTAATCGGTACTTTTTCGCCGCCGAACGGTCATGAATTGCCTTGTTGATGGATTTGTTTGCGGTCATGTGTGGTTTATGGCACAGTGAGCCCAAACTAATTTTTAGGAAGGTACCCATGACCCCCGCACAGATTGAGTTTTACAAGCGCCTCGCACACGGTCTGGCGCCTGTCTCTTATACACATCTCCGAGCCCACGAGACTCCTGAGCATCT
>CABSNS010000200.1:0-3251 GCA_902479105.1 uncultured Collinsella sp.
TCCTTTGGCAACTCCTAAGCCCTCGGCAGGAACTAAGGCGGCGCGTCCGGGTCGCACGCTGGGCGCATCGAAACCGCGCTCGCTGACATCGGTGCCGGCTACCGCCAAGAAGCCTTCGGGTAAAAAAGGCGTCAACCCGTTGTCTTCACTTAGGGCGATGGCAAATAAAACATCAGACGCCGCTTCTGTCGTTACAGGCAAAGGCAAAATCGTGGGCGGCGTTTTGGCCGTCTTGGCCGTGCTCGTCGTCGTTGCCATCGTGGTGATTAACTCTGGATTGTTTACCGCCACTGATATTCAGATTCAAGGCAGCGAGCACGTGACGAAGCACGATGCTATCCAGCTGATCGATTTGCCCGAGGGAACGTCGCTTTTTAACGTCGATCCCGACCAGATTACCGAGGACCTCAAGCAGAATCCGTGGGTCTCGGGCGTGGATGTCCAGCGTCAGTTCCCGCATACGCTCATCATTACGCCGATGGAGCGCAAGGTCATCGCAATTGCCTATATCAGCTCCGATGACCTTGCCTGGGCCATCGGGGATGATGACACCTGGATCGCCCCGCTGTCGACGTCGGTCGAAGTGGATGACCAGGGCAACGTCATCACGACGGGGCAGGGCTCAAATACCCTGACCGGCATTGATGCCGCACTGGCGCTCGCTAAGCACTATGGCGCGGTGTTGTTGACTGATGTCTCGGCGGATGTCGCTCCGGTTTCCGGCCAGGCGGTGAGCTCCAAGGCCGTTAAGGCTGGCTTGGATTATGTGCGTGGTTTTTCGAGCGAGTTCTTGGGACAAGTCAAGGATATTTCCACGCCTTCGGTCGAAGCCATCTCGGCAAACCTCAATAACGGCATTGAGGTGTCGCTGGGCGATTCGAACGATATCGTCAAGAAGGAGCGCGTAGTCACCAAGTTGCTTTCGCAGGTAGAGGGCGTAACGTATATCAATGTGCGCTCTCCGGGTAACTATACATTTAGGAACGCTCCGACCTCGTAGCGCTGGTTGATGCTTTGTTGAGGGGCCATACCACGCCGTTTATCTGGTTTGTTTGGTTTTCACGGTCAATTATTTGACTGATACGTTCATAATGTGCAAACATAATACGGTTTACCTTTGCATTTACTTTCAACCTGAAGGTTAATGTGCGCAGGGGTCGACCCATGCTATGGCTATAACCTTTGTTCGGAGGACCGACATGCACGAGACAGAGATCAACAACTACCTTGCCGTCATTAAGGTGGTCGGCGTCGGCGGCGGCGGTACCAACGCGGTCAATCGAATGATCGAAGAGGGCATCCGCGGCGTCGAGTTTGTTGCCATCAACACCGATGCTCAGGCACTCGCGATCTCTGATGCCGATATCAAGGTGCACATCGGCACCGACCTTACCCGCGGCCTGGGCGCCGGCGCCAACCCCGAGGTTGGCCGCAAGGCTGCCGATGAGTCCCGCGACGACATTGCCGAGGCGCTCGCTGGCGCCGACATGGTGTTCATCACCTGCGGCGAGGGCGGTGGCACCGGTACCGGCGCTGCTCCCATCGTTGCCGATATCGCGATGAACGAGGTCGGTGCGCTGACCGTCGCCGTCGTGACCAAGCCCTTCACCTTCGAGGGCCGCAAGCGCAAGAAGAGCGCCGAGGAGGGCATTAAGACCCTCTCCGATTGCGTCGACACCATGATCGTCATCCCTAACGATAAGCTGCTCGACATCGCCGAGAAGAAGACCACCATGCTCGAGGCCTTCGCGATTGCCGATGGCGTCCTTTCCCAGGGCACCCAGGGCATCACCGACCTCATCACCGTCCCCGGTATCATCAACTTGGACTTCGCCGATGTTAAGACCATCATGAAGCAGGCCGGTACCGCCATGATGGGTATCGGTACCTCTTCTGGGGATACCCGTGCCGTCGACGCTGCCCAGCAGGCCATCTCCAGCCCGCTGCTCGAGAGCTCCATCGATGGCGCCACGCGCGTGCTGCTCTCCATCGCCGGTTCCAAGGACCTGGGCATCCAGGAGATCAGCGATGCCGCCGACGTTGTCGCCAACGCCGTCGACCCCGAGGCCAACATCATCTTCGGTACCGTTGTCGACGAGTCCCTGGGCGATCAGGTGCGTATCACCGTCATCGCTACGGGCTTCTCCGACTCCAACGTCAACCGTCAGGACGAGCTCTTTGCCGCTCAGCAGTCTCAGAGCAAGGCCGCTGCTTCCGCTGAGCCGCAGCGCACCGCTCCGGCTGCCAGCCCGGCTCAGGCCGCTCCGACCCGCAACGTCGGTGGCACCGAGCTTCCTAACTTCGGCAACGATCAGTTCGAGCTTCCCGACTTCCTGAAGCGCGGCAGCTTCTAGTTCGTTTTTCTCAACGACTTGCAAGGGGTGCGTCCGATTGGGCGCGCCCCCTTTTTTTGTTGTGTTTCGCCTTTGTAAACGAAAGCCTCCAATCTCCTTACGTTCCCTTTACGTTTGCTCCTTACCGCTGCGGGTATCCTTTTTGATGAAGTGTGCAGCCGTATGGCACGGACTGCTGCGGCGTCGCCGCAATACTTGTGTTATTAGGAGGCTTTAGTATGGCAGCACGTGCGGACAAAGTTTCGCGTGTCGACCATGATGGTGTTACGTTGGTGGAGGGCGCGACATCCGATGTTCGCTTTGCCTTCACCGAGCGCGCCGGTGGTGTTTCCGAAGATGCGTACTCCTCACTCAACTTGGGCTCGCATGTTGGCGATGATCCCTTTGCTGTTCAAGAAAATCGTCGTCGCGCGCTCGAGGCTATGGGTGCCGCCGAGTGCGAGCACAACCTGCTCGTTCCCAATCAGGTCCATGGTGACCATGTCGTTGCGGTGGCCTCGAACGGTGCCGATGACCTTGAGGACGTCCGCGAGCAGATTGCTGAGGGCTGCGATGCCATCGTCTGTACGGCGCGTAACGTGCCCGTGCTGCTCTGCTTTGCCGACTGCGTCCCCGTGGTGATGGTGGCCCCTGGCGGATTTGCCGTGGTGCACTCCGGTTGGAAGGGCACGATTGCACGTATTTCTGCCAAGGCGTGCCAGGCGCTTTGCGATGCTGCCGGCTGCGATGCGAGCGACGTTTCCGCCTATATCGGCCCCCATATCTTGGGTGACGAATATGAGGTATCCCAGGAACTCATGGATCGCTTTGCCGCCGAGTTCTCGTGCATCGATGCGAGCACCTCTCGCACTGTCTCTTATACACATCTCCGAGCCCACGAGACTCCTGAGCATCTCG
>CABSNS010000201.1:0-3239 GCA_902479105.1 uncultured Collinsella sp.
CGTGAAATGAAAGGGCGCTGACCTTCTGGTCGCGCCCTTGAAATTGAACGTCAGATTGCCGCTTGGGGCCGTTTGCAGCGTCGAGCCGTTACGCGGTTTGGTAAAACCGCGTAACTAGATAAGTTTCGTGCTTTCAAGCTTTTCGATGATCCAGTCGTTGGCTTTGATGACCGGGCGGCGGAAGACGACGCCCAGGGCCAGCGACGGAATCAGGTAGCTCGCCAAGATACCCAGCTCAATCCAGTACTCCATATGGTAGGCACCGGCCATGGCGGCGTGCATGGCGTTGATGCCGTGGGTAAACGGCAGGAACGGGTAGATCGCCTGGAACACGGGGCCGGTCATCTCGATGGGGAACGTACCGCCCGAACCGCCGACCTGCATGACCAGCAGCACGACGGCGAGGGCCTTGCCGATATCTCCAAACGATACCGTAAGCGTGTAGACGATATTGGAGAACACGAGACTCGCGACCCAGCCCGCCAGCACAAACTGCAGCGGGTCGTCGCACTGGATGCCAAAGAACAGGATGTCGCCCGCACACACGAGCGTTGCCTGCAGCAGAGCCAGACCGCCAAAGAACAGGTAGCGACCCAGGTAGATCTCGTGCAGGCGCACGGGGATGAGCTCGTTGATAAGCTCATCGTCAACCGAGACCTTCATCATGGCCGCCAGTACGATCGAGCCGACCCAGAGCGACAGAATCGTGTAGAACGGCGCCATGGCCGAGCCGTAGTTGCGAATCGGATAGACCGGCTTGCGATCGAGCGCAACGGGGCCGGAAAGCGACACGGCGAGGCCCTCGGGGTCGCTGCCAATCATTGTCTTAATCATGGCCAGGTCACCCGAAATCAGAGCGCTATCAAGCTCGTCCTTAAAGGCACTGATCTTGTCCGACGCCTCGCCCAGCTGATCGGAAGCCTTGTTGACCAGCTTTGCAGCCTTGGAGAGACCCTTCGCGAGCGAACCAGAGGCGTCGGTCAGACCGCTCACGGCGCTATCCAAGTCACCCGAGATACCGTTCAGGGAATCCAGAACGCCCGAAATGGTCTTCTTGAGCTCCTTGGCCTTAACCGAGAACGTAGAATCGTAGTCGGACTTGGCGCCCGAGATACCCGCCTTGGCATCGGCGATGGCTTGGTCGACCTCGGCACGCGAGTTGTTGACCTCCGCCATGCTGTCCGAGAGGGACTTTGCGGTCGCCGTCAGGTCCTTCGCATTGTTGCGGTACTCCACGGCAATTCTGCCCAGCGACGTCGCAGCGGACCTGAGGCCATCTTTGAGCTTGTCGTCACTCACCTGGTCGGCAAGGTTGCGGAGCCGATTCGCCATCGCATCGATATCGTCAGCACGCGTATTGAGCGCCGCTGCGGCTTCGTTGAGCTGAGACACCGTAAGGTCAACATGCTGATTCGCGGCATCGAATGCCTTCCCAAGCTCGGCGGACACGTTGTCGAACGAGCCCGCGCTTCCGTCAATCGCCGCGTCAACGGCATCGTTGGCGGCCTTTAGCGCTTCCTTGGAATCATTGATTCCGTTCTTGGCGTGCTCCATCAGCTGCTTCGTCGACTCATCAACGGTGCCCGTCTGCTTGAGCATGCCACCCGCCGATGTCAACGAATCGGACGTAGAGCTCAAAATGCCCGCGAGTGACGTCGCGCTCGCCTGAACGTCCTGCAGGTCCTCGACCGAATCGCCCAGTGTAGAGGACAGATTGGCGATAAAGTTGCTCACCTGGTCGGTGCTCATATAGTCGAGCAGGCTGGACACGGTCTTAAGGCCGATAGTCGTAATGGTCTTGGTAAAGGTCTCGTTGACCTGGCTCTGGACGGCGCTCGAGCCCTTCTCGGTCACGATCTGTGCGATGGCGTTGGCCTTCTGGTTCTCATAGAACTCGATATCGGCGTGCTTCACGTCGGTCGAGAAGAGCGTCATCATGTCTGCGCTAAAACTTTTAGGGATAACAACGGCCGCATAGTATGCGCCCGACTTAACGCCCTCAATCGCCTTATCGCGGTCGTTGAGGACGACCCAGTCGAAGTTCTCGTTGCCGCGCAGGGTGGCGGTTACGTTTTCGCCCACGTTGACCTCGACGGGAATCAGATCGCTCTCGTAGCCCTCGTCAGTGTTGACCACTGCAATTTTAAGGTTGCCGGTATTGCCGTAGGGATCCCAGCTTCCGGCGATGTTAAACCACGCGTACAGGCACGGCACGATGATCAGGCCCATCACAACAACCAAGCCGATCACGGAGCGGGACACGTTTTGGACATCGCGCTTAAACAGGTGCAGGATGTTTTTCATTTATGCCTCACCTCCTTTAGAGTGCTTGCCAAGCGGGGTGGTGTCCCCGTCGTTTCCGCTTACGTTGTCAACGTCGTCGACATCTTGAGCCTTACGATGCGCACCGATATGCGGCAGACGGCTCGTGGGCTGTTCGCTGTCCTTGGTGCCCCGCTCGCTGGCGTTGAGACCAAACATGCGACGGGCAGCAGGGACGGCAGCCGTGTGCTCGCGCATCTCGCGGCGAAGGTCCTCGTCCGAAAGCGCCGAGATACGCATCTGGGTATTGAGGCTCGCACGGATGTACTCGATGTTGATGAGCCAGCCACAGATGGCGATAACCGAAATGATCCAGATAACGAGCAGGATGATCTTGCCGTTATTGTCGATATCGAGCACCGTCGAGAGCACAAAGAGCAGGACCTGCACGCCTACCACGGCGGCAAAACCGCCCTTGATGTAGTACGGGTAGCGATGCTCAAACGCCACGGCATGATCGAGCAGCTCGCGACGGTACGAATCCGAATCGAGCATGACGCGCATGGCCGTGCGCAGCGAATAGCGCTGGCGCGGCAGGTCGTTGGACTCGCAGATCATGAGGCCCGTCGTGGAAAGCTGCTTATCAAAGAGCAGATTGAGGTTGAGCAGCAGCGGGCGCAGCTGCAGACCGATAAAGAGCGCGATGATCAGGAACACGCCCAGGATGCACAGGTTGAACAAGTAGTTGAACGAATACATGCCACCGACGGTCTCGCGCAGCAGGTTGATGCCATAGGTGAAGGGCAGCAGCGGGTGCAGCCACTGGAAGAAGCCGGGCATCATCTCGATGGGATACATGCCCGACGAGCCGGGGATCTGCACAATGACGAGGATGACGCCAATGGCTTTACCGATATGCTTAAAGGTGGTGGACAGCGCATAGATGATGTTGACGTAGGCTGTCTCTTATACACATC
>CABSNS010000202.1:0-3231 GCA_902479105.1 uncultured Collinsella sp.
ATCACCTTAAGTGCCACAAAGGAGTGCGCCAGGCCCACTGCCAGCGGGAACAGGAAGAATACCGCTTGCTGCGCCATCACCGAATGGCGAATCTGGCGGTCCTCACAGCCGATCTGTGCCAGCACACGATAGCTGCGGCTGCCATCGGCCACGTTGGAGAGTTGCTGGATCGATAGAATCGCCGCGCACGCAACAACCAATACAAAGCCGATGTAGATGGCTAGGTAGCTAATAAGACCGTTCATTTGCGCTGCTTGCGTGTACATCTCGGAGCGTGTGATGAAGGTTCCCCACGACCCCGGCTCCTTGCCGTCAACGAGCAGATTGTCGAGCAGAGTGTATTTAATGCTCTCGTCTGCCTCGGTCGTATCCATCCCCTGTTTGTAGTTAACGAGCAGGCTACTGGAATACGGCTGCAGATTAAGTTGGGACAGCAGCTCGTCGGCAACGACGACGGTACCCGGATTACTGCCCATCGCCGAGTTGACGATGGCCGCCGCATCTTCGTCCGACTTATCGGTTGCGGGCTTGAGCTCATGCCCGCCCAAGGTAAGGGCATGGCCGCCAGCCATATACTTGGTGTACAGGTCGACCAGCTCGCCGCCCAAATCACACGTGAGTAGATACTGGTCGTGACCGATGTGCACCGGCTCCTCGCCCATCATCTGACGCAGTTTGTTGTACTGACTCGCCGGCGTCACATACAGACCCATCGCATCGGCATTGCTACCCCCGAACGCCTTGGGAAGCTTTTCGCCCATGATCTTGCACATCTCACTTGGGGTCACCGAAGGATTCGAGCCGCCAACTGGGTAACTCAGATACGAATCGATCTGCACATGCTCACCGGCAACATCGGCGATATTGACCTTCTTGCCGGTCTCGTCGTTGTTGCCCGCCGACTTGCCCTTACCGTGCCATGCGGGGTACAAATCGACCGTACTATCGGCCAGCACCATGCGATCGGCTTCAGACGGATTGACATACTCTTTGTAGTAGTCGAGCGTATCGGGCGTGTAATAGGCATACGTCTGAGACACGTCAACAGGGTTATAGCGCTCCAGGTTTTCGTTCATCACGTTGGCAATCGACATACCGCACGTCACCGAGGTGATGGCCAAAAACAGGAGCATCGCGATGACGCCCATCGAAAAGCACACCGTGTTGACCTTGGCCGCAAGCTGGCGCACGGTAAACATGTTGAGGCCGCGCCAATACACGCCGCGCAGGCTCTGCAGCAGCTTGATGAGCGTGCCCGAGAGTCCCCAGAACAGGGCAAAGGTGCCCACGGTAACCATAGCGGTCGTAATACCAAACTGGTTCATGGCCTCTTGCAGCTTGCTGTCCGTCGCGGTTAGCGGGAACCCATCACGTAGCAGACGGTAATAGGCCACGCCCACAAGCACCACGCCCACGGCAAAGATGGCAATCGCGATCCAGGGGTTGCGTGTCTTGATGCTCTCGTTGCGACGCTCGGCACCCATAAGCTCGATGAGTTTGGTACGACGCACGGCGCGAAGGTTCAGCAGTAGCGTGAGCACAAACATTACGAGCATGCAGGCAAGGGTCAGATTGAACGCATGCACCGAGAAAAAGAAGTGGAAATTGGCAATCTGCGTCTTAAAGAGCGAGGCCGTAAAGAACGTCATGAGCTGGGAGAGTCCCACACCCAGCACAATGCCGGCGACAAAGGCCACGACCGATACTATCACGGTCTCGAGCGCCATGATCGTGGCGACGCGCCCGCGCCCCATGCCGAGCACCTGGTACAGGCCAAACTCCTTCTTGCGGCGTTTCATGATGAAGTTATTGGCATACACCATCAAAAAGGCCATGACACCGGCCAAAAAGTACGTCAGGTCGCCGAGCATGCTGCCCATAACCTGTGCCAAGCCCTTTTCATCGATGCCGGCGATGTCGACCTGCATCGAGATGGTGTTAAAGGCATAGAAGAGCGTGACGCCCAGGGTGAGCGTCAAAAGGTAGACGAGGTAGTCGCGGCCGGCGCGGCGGACGTTGCCCCAAGCGAGTTTACAGAGCATCGGAGCCCTCACCGCCCATCATGGCAACGACCTCCATAATGCGGTCGAAGAACTCTCGGCGGTCGATGTCGCCGCGGCGCAGCTCGGTGAAGATCTTGCCGTCGCGAATAAACAGCACACGGCTCGTGTAGCTGGCGGCAAAGCTGTCGTGCGTGACCATGAGCACGGTGGCGCGTAGGCGGCGGTTAAGGGCCTCCAGGCTCTCGAGCAGCAGGCGGGCGCTCTTGGAATCGAGGGCGCCGGTGGGCTCGTCGGCCATGATCATGGTGGGGTCGGTGACGAGCGCGCGAGCCGCGGCAACGCGCTGCTGCTGACCGCCGGACATCTGGTAGGGATACTTGTCGAGCACCTGACTGATGGAGAGGCGCGCGGCCACATCCTGCACGCGGGTCGAGATCTCTGCCGAGTTTGTGCGGGCGATGGTGAGCGGCAGGGCGATGTTCTCGCGTGCCGTGAGCGTATCGAGCAGGTTGGAGTCCTGGAAGATAAAGCCGAGCTCCTCGCGGCGGAACTGCGAAAGCTTAGCCTGCTTCATGCGCATCACGTCCTGCCCGTTGATGCGGATCGTGCCACTTGTGGCGCTATCGATGGTCGACACGCAGTTGAGCAACGTCGACTTGCCCGAGCCCGAAGCGCCCATGATGCCGACGAATTCACCGCGGTTGACGGTAAAGCTGACGTCGTTGAGCGCGCGGGTCACGTTGCCCAGCGCTCCATATACCTTTTCGAGATGCGCGACCTCCAGTACCGGGGTCGCCATGTGCGTGGTTTGCATACCGAGTCCTTTCTTGCGATTAGTCTACGGCATCTATAGTCGCAAGAAGACGAGTCAGCTACCATCGATATGGCTTACGCTTGCCTTACCGTTGTGTAAGGTACGGGTAGCTACCCTGCCACGTGTTGATGTTGAGAGAGGACTCCTGTTGAAGACTGTTCATGTTGCCGCTGGGATCATTCGCAAGGAAGGATCCGATGAGCTACTTGCCGTGCAGCGCGGCTACGGCGACATGCAGGGACTTTGGGAGTTTCCCGGTGGCAAGCTCATGCGCGGCGAGACGCCCGAGGACGCCGTACGCCGCGAGCTCATGGAAGAGCTGCAGGTAAAAGTCACCAACCTGCACGATTTCTATACCGTTGAGTACGACTACCCCGATTTCCATCTCTCCATGGAGTGCTACTACTGCTCGCT
>CABSNS010000203.1:0-3189 GCA_902479105.1 uncultured Collinsella sp.
GTCAGATGTGTATAAGAGACAGCGTTATCGCCGAGGTTACCGCCGAGCCGCGCATGCGCATGGCCTGGAACGGCGTCGCCATCGTCGACCTGTCCCGCGAGTTCCTCAACTCCAACGGTGCGCCCAAGCACCAGGTCGCCCACGTGTGTGCCCGTAGCGTGTGGCAGCCCAGCTGGGCCGGCACCACGCTTGCCGAGCGCATGACCTCGCTGGTCACCGACCTCAACGTCGCCTCCAACAAGGGCCTTTCCGAGCGCTTCGACTCCACCATCGGCGCCGCAACCGTGCTCATGCCCTTTGGCGGCAAGACGCAGCTCACTCCGAGCTCTGCCATGGTCGCCAAGTTCCCCGTGGACGGCGAGACCACCACGGCGAGCGCTATGGCATGGGGCTTCAACCCCTACCTGATGGAAGCCGACCAGTTTGCGGGCGCATACCTGTCCGTAGTCGAGTCCATCGCCAAGCTCGTTGCCGCCGGCTTTGAGCACAAGCGCGCCTACCTCTCCTTCCAGGAGTACTTCGAGCGTCTGCGCACCGAGGCTGAGCGTTGGGGCAAGCCCATGGCAGCCGTCCTGGGCGCCCTTATGGCCCAGGTCGACCTGGGTGCCGGCGCCATCGGCGGTAAGGATTCCATGAGCGGCTCGTTTGAGGACGAAGCCGGCGAGCTAAACGTTCCGCCGACCCTGATCAGCTTCGCTGTCGCCGTAGGCAAGGCAGCCCGCGCCGTCTCCCCCGAGTTCAAGGGCCTGACGCACCGCGTTGTCCGTATCGCCCCCGCCACCTATGGCGAGGACTACCGTCCCGATGCCCAGCAGCTTCTCGCCGCATTTGACGCTGTCGAAGCGCTCACCGCCGCCGGCGACGCCCTGGCCGTCTCCACACCCGGCTACGGCTGCGGCGCCGAGAGCCTCTTTAAGATGTGCGTCGGCAACCAGATCGGTATCGAGCTTGCCGAGGATGTGGACGTGGAGAGCCTCTTCACCCCGCTCTATGGCAGCTTTATCGTCGAGCTCGCCGAGGATGCCGAGCTGCCCGAGGTCGCCGACGGCGTTGTCGTCGAGCCTCTGGGCACCACCGTTGAGGGCTATGTCATCGACACCGGCTCCGAGGTCATCGAGCTCTCCAAGCTCCAGGAGGCCTGGGAGAGCGGCATCGAGGGCGTCTTTGCCTACCGCAGCGCCGACGAGACCCCCGAGGTCGAGGCCATCGACTTCCGTGCCAAGGATATCCACGTGTACGGCGGCGCCAAGATCGCCCGCCCGCGCGTGATCATCCCCGTGTTCCCCGGCAACAACTGCGAGTACGATAGCGCCCGTGCCTTCCGTGCCGCCGGCGCCGAGGCCGACACCTTCGTGATCAACAACCTCACGCCCGAGGCCGTCGCCGAGAGCACCCACGAGCTTGCCCGCCGCATCCGTGCAAGCCAGATCGTTATGATCCCCGGCGGCTTCTCGGGCGGCGACGAGCCCGACGGCTCCGCCAAGTTCATCACGGCGTTCTTCCGCGCTCCCGAGGTCACCGAAGCAGTCCGCGACCTGCTCAAGGCCCGCGATGGCCTGATGCTGGGCATTTGCAACGGCTTCCAGGCCCTGGTCAAGCTCGGCCTGGTGCCCTATGGCGACATCGTCGACGCCACGCCGGATGCACCCACGCTGACCTTTAACACCATCGGCCGCCACCAGAGCCGTCTGGTGCGCACCCGCATCTCGTCCAACCTGTCCCCGTGGCTGTCGCAGTGCAGCCTGGACGACCCCTACACCGTCGCCATCAGCCACGGCGAGGGCCGCTTTGTCGCCAATGACGAGGTGCTCGCCCAGCTCATCGCCAACGGCCAGGTCGCCACTCAGTACGTGGGCGAGGACGGCAAGCCGAGCATGGACCTTTCCGTCAACCCCAACGGCTCCGCACTTGCCATCGAGGGTATCACGAGCCCCGACGGCCGCGTCCTGGGCAAGATGGGTCATGCCGAGCGCCGCGGCGACAACCTGTACCGCAACGTGCCCGAGCATGTCCCCGGCGATAAGTTCATGCCGATCTTTGAGAGCGGCGTAGCCTACTTCGCTTAAAGCTTTCCCATCGGGTACAATCCCCTCGGGTAACAACACCCGCCACCGGCACGCCCGGTGGCGGGTTCTTTTTTGCTTTGCGCGTATAGGAGAAGGACATCATGGAAAGCCGCAAGCCGTATCTCGCCACCCTGCCCGGACTCATCCTGGGCTGTCTTGTTTGCTGTGCACTCTGGGGATCGGCCTTTCCCTGCATCAAGATCGGCTACGCACTCTTTGGTATCCCGGCGCACGATAGCGCCTCGCAGCTACTCTTTGCAGGTTTGCGCTTCACGCTTGCCGGTATCCTGGTTATCGCCGGTATGAGCACAGCCCAGCGCCGCCCGCTCGTCCCACAGGTGCGCGATATCAAGCCCATCTGCATCCTGTCGCTCTTCCAGACTATCGGGCAGTACTTCTTTTTCTATCTGGGACTCTCGCGTGCCAGTGCCATGTCGAGCTCCATCATCGAGGCCAGCGCCAACTTCCTCGCAATCCTCTTTGCCGCCTTGGCATTTCACACCGAGAAGCTCAATACGGCCAAGGTGCTTGGCTGTGCGCTGGGCTTTGCCGGCGTCGCGCTCGTCAACCTTTCGGGTGCGGATGGCACCTTTGGCTTTACGCTCGACGGCGAAGGCTTTATCTTGGCTTCCACTGTCGCGGGCGCCCTATCGACCTGTCTCATTGGCATCTTCTCGCGCGAGCATGACGGCGTCTTGCTCGCTGGTTGGCAGTTTTTAGTCGGCGGCCTGGTCCTTACCGCCATCGGGTTTTTGATGGGCGGTACGCTCTCCCCCACGGCGATTGCCCCCGCCATCGCGCTCATCATCTACATGGCGCTTATCTCCGCGGTCGCCTACTCGCTGTGGTCGCGCCTGCTTGCCGTCAACCCCGTCAGCCGCGTCTCGGTCTTTGGGTTTATGAACCCCGTCTTTGGTGTGCTGCTGAGCGCGCTGCTGCTCGGCGAAGGCGCGGGCACGAGCCCCGTTACCGTCATCGTTGCCCTGTTGTTGGTCTGCGGCGGCATCATCATCGTCAACAAACCCAAAAAGCCTAGCGAGCTCACCTTTTTAGGGAGGGCATTCGCATACTTTAGCTTAATGGAGCACACTGGTTCTCGTTGATTTCGTACCGAGTCGCGGCG
>CABSNS010000204.1:0-3161 GCA_902479105.1 uncultured Collinsella sp.
CGGCAGCGTCAGATGTGTATAAGAGACAGGGTTGGCTTCCTCATCCCAGTCGTTAAATTCGCCAATGACATGCACGCTCTTTACATCGGGTGCCCAAACGCAAAAGCGCCAGCCGCGCGTACGGTTCTGCGTGTCGGGGTGCGCGCCCATCTTTTCCCAGCTGCGCTCCCACGTGCCGATGCCAAACAGATAGACATCGTCCTTAGTGAGTTCCGGCGCGTGCGGGGCGGCTTTACGGGTAGCGGGCTTTTTGGTTGCTGGCTTTAGCTTTGTATCGCTCACGTTTGATCCCATCATGACGCGGCAGCGTGTTGCCTTGGTGACTAGATGCGAAAGATCCAGGGCTGCACGAATCGAAGGGACGGCGATAGTTCTATGATTCGTTCCACCTCGCGTGCTCGGTGGAACTTTCGGCAGAAACTACCATAACACCTGTACGTTACTTTTATGGACGAAAGCGGATTTGCAGGGGCGTTTAATCGGTAAGCGCCATGTTTAGACCACTGACAGAATTGCCGTGGTAAAACTCTTGACAGTTTTATCAATTTGGGTTTCAAAATTGTCTGTCTGACGTTTGGTAAAACGTTTTTAGCAGGATGTTTACCATTTGATATCGAAAGGTTCGTTTATGCCCCATTCCGCCACTCCCAAGGTTGCTTTTATTTTCGATTGCGACGGCACGCTGGTTAATAGCACCCCCCTATGGGCTTATGCTCAGCCAGAGTTATTGCACCGCCACGGGATTGACGTGACGGTCGACGATTTTGCCCAGTTTGAGCATTTGTCGCTCGAGGACGAGTGCCAGGCCTACCACGACACCTGGGGCATTGGCGCGAATGGCGAGGAGCTGTATCGCGAGCTGAGCAATATTCTGATTGATGGGTACTCCAAGGTGCCGCCGCGCGAGGGGCTCCTGGCGTTTTTGGAGCAGGCGAAGGCGGCGGGTATTGCCATGTGCGTGGCTACGTCCACGCCGGCCGAGCTGGTGCAGTCTGCGCTCGCAGGTGCGGGGCTCGACGCTTACATGGAGTTTGTTACCACGACGGGTGAGGCAGGACGCTCCAAGCAGTTCCCCGATGTGTACGAGCTGGCTCTGCGCCGCTTGGAGGAGCGCCACGAGTGCAAGTTTGAGCGCGCTTGGGTGTTTGAGGACGCGGTCTTTGGCCTTAAGAGCTCTGGCGCCGCAGGCTTTAAGCGTGTGGGCATCTATGACCCGCACGGCCGCATGAAGCGCGACGATGTGCGCGCCAACTGCGATATCTTTATCGATAGCTACGAGGAGCTGGATTTAGATCGCGTTCTTTCGTTTGAGGGATAGGCGAGGGCTGTGGCTTGCAAAGTACTTGTAGTCTGCGGCTCGCCCGTGGTGGCGAGCGCTGATCTGTTGCGTAGGCTAGCGGGGGAGTGCGATTACGTTGTCGCCGTGGACCGTGGACTCGACGCGCTACTGAGTGCCGGCCTGGGCTGCGACGTATATGTGGGGGATGCCGACACGGTAAGCGATGCGGGCCGAGAGTTGGTCGATGCCGCCACCGACTTTGAAGTTGAGCGCCACGACCCGTACAAGGACTACACGGATCTGGCGCTGGCACTCGATTCCGTCCGCCGTCGCTGGCCGGGTGCCGAAGTGGTTGCGACCTGCGTCACGGGCGGCCGTCCGGACATGGCCCTGAGCGTGTTGGGGCTGTTGGCGGGCTACGAGGATGCCCCTGTCTGGATTGCCGAAGACGAGACCACGGCTCGTATCCTTCGCGCAGGCGAATCGTGGACCATTGAAGGCGCCGAAGGTAAGACGTTTTCCATCATCGCCATAGCGCCTGGGACGGTGGCAAGCGAACACGGCCTAGAGTGGGAACTAGATCACAGCCCCCTGGGTTTGTTGGCCGACACAGGCATTAGCAACATAGTAAGATCTACTGCAAAGATCGAAGTCCACACCGGTACTGCAATAGCGTATTTGCTGCATCAGGGTTTTATCCGACGTCCCAGGAAAACCCGTAAGTGCGAGGATCAATTGCAAAAAACTTCTTGCACAACTAAGAATCTTCCCCTATAGTATCTCCTAGTCACGGGGGCGTAGCTCAGCTGGGAGAGCGCTTGACTGGCAGTCAAGAGGTCAGGGGTTCGATCCCCCTCGTCTCCACCATCGTGAATGTAAAGGCCTTCGGAATTCCGAAGGCTTTTTTTCATGCCAAAAACCACGCGCCACAAACCCCACCTACGCCAACAAAAAGTTGCACAATTTATTTCCCATGTCTGTACTTAGTTTGTTTGACATACGCGATTATCGGCGTAGTTCGCCGCTTCATTTAGGCGTTCAGTAACGCCCCTAATCACCGCCAGTACGTCAATAACCTGCATCAATGTGAACAATTTCCCAAAACAACCCCCTTGAACACGTCAAATGAACGATATGTTGTCCAACGCAGCCCAAATCAGTTTCGCTAACAGCTTGTGCTAGGATACCTAACGTTACATGAGTTCAACTGTGCTCGCGGCTCCAGCAAGTCGCAAAACGCAGGGTCGATCAGCATCCGGCCGTAACGGCGGTGCCAGAAACACCACGAGCTCCAATAAAGAAGTCATGCGTCGTTGTTTATTTGTGTTGAGTTAATTTCCCAGTGCAAATAATTAGTAGATTGCATGCCAAAACGTAGCAGCCTTCCAGTTGTTTGCGTGCGATTCAGTTTTGTACCCGCTTGACTGGGTCGCACGCAGCCAGCTGGAGACGCGGTCATTTTGCGATACACGGCCGCGTCTCCAGCAACTGCGCTCATACATACCGTTCACGGTGGGGCAGAGCCACGTGCTTGTCTAACTGGGCTCAGGGTTTGAATATGGAGCGCCTTCGCGCACAAGCGCCCTGGCGAAGCCATACCCAAACCCCGTGAGCCACACGTAAGACAGCAAGGGGGTGATGCTCATGTGGTATGTGATTCAGGTCATTAACGGTCGCGAAGACGTAATGCGCGAGCGCATCGAGCGTATGGTGCCGGCTGGCGCCATGCAGGAGCTCTTTTATCCCCAATATCAAACCGAGATCAAGGTTCACGGCGAATGGGTCAATACGACCAAGCCGCTCTTTCCTGGATATCTCATCTGCGATACGGCAGATCCCCGTACTGTGCCTGTCTCTTATACACATCTGACGCTGCCGACGA
>CABSNS010000205.1:0-3151 GCA_902479105.1 uncultured Collinsella sp.
TCTGGATCTGCGTAATGACGTTGGTGACCTCGTTGAACGGCTTGGTGTACTGGTTGGCATAGGACAGGAAAATCTGCACGCCGCCCACCGTGAGCGCCGCGGGCACGCCCGTGATCACGCCCACGCAGCCGATGACGGCAACCACGGCGTAGATGATGTTATTGATAAAGCGCGTACCGGGGTTGGAAAGCGAGCCCATAAACTGCGCGCGCTCGCCTGCCGCATAAAGCTCGGCGTTGAGGGCGTCGAAGCGCTGCTGAGCGCTCGGGCCATAGGCAAAGGCGTCGACAAGCTTTTGCTCGCCCACATACCCCTCGATATGGCCGCCGAGCTGGCCCTGGATGCGCTGTTGGGCCGTAAAGCTCTTATTTGAGAGCTTGGCGATGGCGCCGGCCGCAAAGATGGAAAGCGGTGTGACGAGCACCACCACAAGCGTCATGGTCAGGTTGATGGAGAGCATAAACGCGAGCGTGCCCACGATGGTAATAACGCCGGTAAAGAGCTGCGTGAAGCCCTGCAGCAGACCGTCGCCCACCTGGTCGACGTCATTGACCACGCGGCTCATAAGGTCGCCGTGGGCATGGCTGTCGATAAAGCTGAGCGGCACGCGGCTGAGCTTATCGCTCGCCTCCACGCGCATGTCGCGCACCGTTTCGTAGGACAGGCGGTTGACGCAATAGCCCTGCAGCCACTGGAAGGCCGCAGCACCTACGACGACAATCGCGAGTTTGGTAACGAGCGGCAGCAGCGCATCGAAGTCAACCTGCCCGGCGGCGACGATCAGGTCGATACCCTCGCCAATGAGGATGGGCGTGTAGAGCTGCAGGATCACCGAGACGGCGGCACTCAAAAACGATGCCGCAAACGAGACGCGATGCGGACGAACGTAGCCCATCAGGCGGCGAGTCACCGCACCCACGGGATAGCGCTCGGGATCGCCGGGCTGGCGCGGACCGTCGCCCAGGTCGTTGAGGCTATCGTTGCCGGACACGTTGGCCGTCATCGTGGCGACCGAACCGGAGGAAGTGTACGGATTCATTTAGCAGCCCTCCTTTGCGCAAGTGGATGCCGGGGCAGCCGGGGCGGACGCGGGACTTGGGACGGACGTGGGCGCTGCACTCCCCTGCTGGCCCTCGAGCTCCTCGCGGCGCAGCTGCGACTGGCAGATCTCTCGGTAGAGCTGGCAGCTTGCATACAGCTCGTCATGCGTGCCCAGGCCCGCAACCGAGCCGTGATCGAGCACGCAGATCATGTCGGCGTCGCGCACGGTCGAGACGCGCTGGCTTACGATCACCGTCGTGAGCGGCAGCCCGCCCTCGACGGCACCGCGCACGCTGCGCTCGCGGATGGCACGGCGAAGCGCCGCGTCGGTCTTAAAGTCGAGTGCCGAGGCGGAGTCGTCCATGATCAGAACCTGCGGCGAACCCACCAGGGCACGCGCGATAGTCAGGCGCTGACGCTGGCCACCGCTAAAGTTCTTGCCGCCCGCCTCGACCGGGGCATCTAAGCCCTGTGGCTTGTTGCGCACGAACTCGCTCGCCTGCGCCATGTCGAGCGCCGCCCAGAGCTCCTCATCGGTCGCCGCCTCATCGCGCCAGGTCAGGTTGCTGCGGATGGTGCCACTCACCAGCGACGCGCGCTGCGGAACGGTCGCGACCACGTGGCGCAGCTGGTCGAGCGGCCAGGTGCGCACGTCGGCGCCCATCACGCTCACGCTGCCGGTACTCGCATCGTATAGGCGCGGAATAAGCGAGACAAGCGTGGACTTGCCGCTACCCGTACCGCCGATAATGCCAAGCGTCTTGCCCAGCGGGAGCTCCAGAGTCACATCGCTCACGGCATTTGCCGCGCCGGCGCCAAACGAGAAGCTCGCATGGTCAAAGCTCAGCGCAGGGACCGGAACAGCGCCACCCGTCAGGTCGCTCGGCTCAGGCAGCGCGACCGGCTGGTTGCCCTCGTCAGCGATGCTCGGCACGCAATTGAGCACCTCGTTGATACGCGACGCGCTGGCGCTCGCCTTGGTAAAGACCACGACCAGGTTGGCGACGTACACGATGGAGGTGAGCGTCTGCGTCATGTAGTTCACAAACGCCATGACCTGACCCTGCGTGAGCTCGCCCACGTTGACCTGGATGCCGCCCACCCACAGGATGGCGCACACGCCCAGGTTCATCACCAAAAACGTGACGGGATTAAGGATCGACGAGAGCTTGCCCACCGCGATGGCAGTATTGGCCTGGTCATCGGCGGCTTGGGCAAAACGCTCGCGCTCGTGGTCCTCACGCACAAAGGCGCGAACAACGCGGGCGCCCGAAAGCCCCTCGCGGCAGATAAGCGCGATGCGGTCGAGCTTTGCCTGCAGCTGCCTGTAATACGGGATACAGCGCGCCATGACAAACCAAAACACCAGGCCGATAGCGGGCGTGCAGATCAAGAAGATCATGCCGAGCTTAAGGTCGATGGCAAGGGCCGCGCACATAGAGCCCACCGCCAAGAAGGGCCAGCGGATGAGCATGCGTACGCCCAGCGCCACAGCGAGCTGCACCTGGTTGACGTCGTTGGTGATGCGGGTGATAAGCGACGGCGTGCCAAAGCGGTCGAGTTCGGCATAGCTCAACTTGTTGATGTGCTGGTAGAGCGCACCGCGGATATCGGTGCCCATGCCCTGCGAGGTGAGCGCCGCCATCTTTTGGCAGACGAGCGTAAACGAGATGCCGATCACAGCCATGGCGCCAAGCAGCATACCGTAGTGGACGACGGCGTTGACATCGTGTGCGCCAATACCCTTATCGATCATCTGGGCAATCACCAGCGGCGTCAGCAGGTCAAAGATCACTTCGATCAGCTTACACACAGGGCCAATCACCATATACCGGCGAAACTTACCACCAAAACGCCTGAGCAGCTCAATCATGTATAGGCGCTCCCTATCATCATCCACATTCAATTCGAACCATGATAGTACCGCCACCCCAAAAGAAGCGTAAACAACTCGTCATTTCTAACGGGATTCAGTTTTCAGAGGGGTATACGCGCACACCCAGCCAGTGTCGGGTCAACTAGCATGGTATACTTACATTAGTGCTACCAAGTTAGGGTCACTCGAAAAACTAAACGCAACGCTGCAAAGGTAAATGCAACATTGCGTTTT
>CABSNS010000206.1:0-3144 GCA_902479105.1 uncultured Collinsella sp.
GAGATGCTCAGGAGTCTCGTGGGCTCGGAGATGTGTATAAGAGACAGCGGCAACACCGGCCGCGCGCAGCTCTTCCAAGCTCTCGAGCGTACCCTCGATATCCTCGTGCGTCTCCTCAAATTCGGCAGCGACGCCCAGGAATTCCTGAATGTTCTCGGCGCGGCTCTCGGACTCCATGGTACCTTCGGCGCGGAAGGCCTGCAGCAGGCCCGTCTTGTCGACGATCATCTCGACGACGTCCTTGAGTTCGCCGTCCATGCGGCGACCCTCGCGCACCAGCGACACAAAACTCGACAGGCCGTTGCGGACCTTGGCGCTAAACATGCCCGTCTCGGCCGTCGCGATCTCGCAGGCCTGGAAGAACGAGCAACGGTTGTCGCGCGCCAGCTGCTCGATCTTTTGGATCGAGGTGGAGCCGATGCCGCGGCGCGGCGTGTTGATGACGCGCTTGACGCTCATCTCGTCGGCCGGGTTCACGATCATCTTGAGGTAAGCCATGACGTCGCGGATCTCGGCACGGTCGAAGAATCGCGTGCCGCCCACGATCTTGTAGGGCACGCCCGCGCGCAGAAACATATCTTCGAGAATACGCGACTGGGCGTTGGTGCGGTAGAACACGGCGATGTCGTCGTAACTCGTGCCCTTGGAGTGCAGCTTTTCGATCTCGCCGGCAATCCAGCGACCCTCGTCGCGCTCATCGCTTGCCTGGAAGGCCTGGATCTTCTCGCCGTCGCCCTCGGCCGTAAACAGGCGCTTGTCCTTGCGCTGCGAGTTGTGACGCACCACGGCGTTGGCGGCGCTCAGGATATGGCCCGTGGAGCGGTAGTTCTGCTCCAGCTTGACGGTCTTGCAGTTTTTAAAATCCTTCTCAAAGTCCAGGATATTGGTGATGTCGGCGCCACGCCAGCTATAAATGGACTGGTCGTCGTCGCCCACGACCATGAGGTTTTGGTACTTGGCGGCCAGCAGGTTGGCGATCTCGTACTGGACGTGGTTGGTGTCCTGATACTCGTCGACGCTAATGTAGCGGAAGCGCTCTTGGTACTTGTCGAGCACCTCGGGGCGGGTGCGCAGCAGCTCGAGCGTGCGCACGAGCAGGTCGTCGAAGTCCATCGCGTTGGCGGCGCGCAGGCGGCGCTCCAGCTCCAGGTAGACCTGCGCGGCCTTTTTGTCGTTGGGGCTGTCGGCGGATTTGAGCATGTCCTCAGGGCCGATCATGGCGTTTTTGGCCGAGCTGATCTTGCTGCGGATCATGTTGATGGGGAACTGCTTTTGCTCGATACCGAGCGCCTGCATAATGTCACGCACCATGCGCTTTGAGTCATCGTCATCGTAGATGGTGAACTGACCGGTGTAGCCCAGCAGGTCGGCGTCCTCGCGCAGCATGCGCACGCACATGGCGTGGAAGGTGCACACCCACATGCCGCGGGTACCGGTGGGAATGAGTGCCGCCAGACGTTCGCGCATCTCGGCCGCGGCCTTGTTGGTAAACGTGATGGCCAAGACCTGCCAAGGCTTAACACCCAGGTCGCCGAGCATATGCGCGATGCGGAAGGTCAGGACGCGGGTCTTGCCCGAGCCAGCACCGGCGAGCACCAGCAGCGGTCCCTCGGTGGTCAGGACCGCCTCGCGCTGGGCGGGATTCAGACTATCGATATCGACGAGCGGCTTGGCGGGCTTGGGCGCCGGAGCCGGGGCGTCGTAGATGTCGAGCGGAACGAGCTCGGGTTCCGGCGCGGCGGGGGTGGTGTACGCATCGAGCGGCACGGGTTCCGGCGTGGGCGGCACGGGTACCGCGGCGTTCTTTTCCCAGGGCAAGGGCTGGGTCATGGGCGACTCCTCATCTGACGGACGGCGCGCCTGCGGGCGGCGCCATAGTTTGAGCCGTACCAGTATACCGAGCCGCGCGGACACCGACGCAAATCACACCACGACTCCGTCCGCCACAATCGGGCCCGCCCAGCGGATTTGGCGCAATGGGGTCAGGTTACTTTGCACCAATCTATTGGCAATCACGAAACCGCCGATGTCATGGCAGCAGCAGCGAGCGGCGGCCGGGGCGACTAAGTTAGAGGCCGAGCATCGGCTCCAAGACGAAGAAGTACGCAAGCACCACGATGCCCAGAATGATGCGGTAGACGCCGAAGCACTTGAAGTCGTGACGGCGGACGAAGCCCATAAGCCACTTGATAGCGATGAGCGAAACCACAAAGGCCACAACGCAGCCCACGCCCAGGATGGCGACCTCGTTGGCACCGAACGTACCGCCCTTGATGAAGTACTTGACCAGCTTGAGCGCACTCGCGCCAAACATGACAGGGATGGCCAGGAAGAACGTAAACTTGGACGCCACCGAACGCGTGCAGCCCAAAAGCAGGCCGCCGATGATGGTGGAACCGGAGCGCGACGTGCCCGGAATCAGCGAAAGCACCTGGAAGCATCCGATGCCCAGGGCGGTCTTCCAGCTCAGGTCCTCGAGCGTGGTGATGGAACCAAAGTCCAGATTCTCGTCATCGTCCTCATCCTCAGCGGTAGCCGCGGCGGGCGCCGCAAAGTGCGCACCGGCGGGACGTCCACCCGACACCACAGCACGCGAACCAAACGAACCGGCAACGGCCATTTCCTCGCGCTTGCTCGCGCGCCAGTTCTCGATCGCGATAAACAGCACGCCGTACACAATAAGCGCCAGCGCCACGACGGGAGCATTGTAGAAATGCTCCTCCATCCAGTCGTTGAGCGGCAGACCGATCGCCGCGGCGGGAATGCAGCCGAGCACAATCTTGCCCCACAGCACCCAGGTGTCGCGACGGCCCTCCTTGCCCTTGCTGGGCGAGAACGGATTGAGCTCATGGAAGAACAGCACACAGACGGCCAGAATGGCCCCGAGCTGAATCACGACCAGGAACATATTCCAGAACGTCTCGCTCACGTTCATCTTGACGAACTCGTCCACCAAGATCATGTGACCGGTCGACGAAACAGGCAGCCATTCGGTGATGCCCTCGACCAGGCCCATGAAGGCAGATTTTAGAAGCTCGATAATATCCAAAGGGACCCCCTCGTTAGACACCCGCCGGTAGATGTTCTGCGGACGATGCCTGTCTCTTATACACATCTGACGCTGCCGACGAATTAGACGGTGTA
>CABSNS010000207.1:0-3143 GCA_902479105.1 uncultured Collinsella sp.
AAGAGACAGTCGTTTGTCTACGGCACCGAGCAGGTCGAGGGTGCCTATGACGTGTGCGTGACATGCCCGGGTATCTCGGAGTTCTCGGCCTTCTTTAAGGCTGGGCGTGAGCATGCCGCTCAGATTATGGGCGAGCCCGAGTTTGCCTATCGCCTGTCTCCCCAAAATTGGATCGCCATCACGGGCACCAACGGCAAGACAACTACCACGTCGCTGACCGATTATCTGCTCAAGGCCGCCGGTGAAGCTAGCGTGGCCGTCGGCAATATCGGTGAGCCACCGGTGAACGAGATCGACGGCCGCGCACACAATGAGTGGTTTGTAGCCGAGCTGTCGAGTTATCAGATTGCTACGACCGCCGAGCTTCATCCTCGCGTGGCGGTACTGCTCAACATCACGCCCGACCACCTGGGCTGGCACAAGAGCCACAAGAACTATGCGCTTGCCAAGATCAAGTTGTTCGAGAATATGGTCGATGACGACCTCGTGGTTATCGACGTCGAGGATGCCGGCATCCATGAGTTCGATGAGTACATCTACACACCGGGTCGCCGCATCTGCAAGGTCGCTTTTGACGAGCCCGAGGGCACAGACGCCGCCTTTGTGCGCGACGGCAAGATGGTCGTGCGCCTGAAGGGCGTCGAGACCCAGCTTGTCGCCACGTCCGAGCTCAAGATCTCGGGCCATCACAATGTCATCAATGCCTTATGCGCCGCCACGGCTGCTCTGGCCGTCGGTGCCGATCCCGAGGGCATTTGCCGCGGTTTGGCATCGTTCCAGCCGCTCGAACACCGCGTGGAACCCTGCGGTGAGATCGATGGCGTGCGCTACGTCAACGATTCCAAGGCAACGAACACCGATGCGGTCGAAAAGGCCCTGACGGCGTTTCCCGATGACGACGTGATCTTGCTGCTCGGCGGTCACGATAAGGGTACGCCGCTTGCGGACTTTGCCCGCGTCGTTATGGGCAACGTGCGCTCGGTCGTATGCTTTGGCGATGCGCGCGAGCGCTTTACCGCCGCTATGGACGAGGCCGATGTCGATGGTGACGTGGATATCGCCCAGGCCGATGATCTGCGCGATGCCGTTGACGTTGCCCGCTCGCTCTCGAGCCGCGGCGACGTGATCCTGCTTTCGCCCGCCTGCTCTTCGTTCGACGAGTTCTCGGGCTACGAGGAGCGCGGTCGCGTGTTTAAGGACTACGTGGCCCAGCTTGCCGCGGCAGCGAAATCGCAAACGGAATAGGGGTTGCCGGTGAGAGAGGAGAGCCCCCGAAGTGATATGAGGAGGCCCGACTCGGACCGCGCTTCCTCGCTGCGTAGCACGTCGCGTTCCGGACGCGGCGGGCAGACGTTCGGTGAGCGCTATATTGCCGGCGTCCCCGCCCGCATCATGCGCCCCCGTTTGATATTTATGGCTTGCCTGTTTAGCTTGGTTTGCTTTGGCTTGCTAATGGTGTACTCGGCATCTTCGGTCGAGGCGATGCACGAGAATGGTTCGGCGACGTTTTTCCTGTTTCGACAGGCCGCGTTTGCCGGAGTTGGCGTGCTGGCTATGGTTGCCATCGTGCGCGTCTTGCCGGACAGTTGGTTTGGGGAAGACGTGCTCAGGATCTTCCTCATGGGCATGATAGGGCTACTGGTTCTGGTGTTCTTTATGGGTAGCGGCAGTCGTGGCGCCACGCGCTGGCTCAACATCGCCGGTATTCAGTTCCAGCCGTCTGAGTTTTTAAAGCCGTTCGCCATCGCGTATTCGGCCATCATGCTCGACCGCATCTTTTCGCCCGGTGGCAACATCAACGAGTTTCTTCGCAAGATGGGTGTCTACCTGGGCATTTCGCTCTTTCTGATCTTTGTTCAGCCCGATTTTGGCACCGTTCTGATCATCTTGTTGACCCTCATGTGCATGGCGTTGTTTGCGGGATTGGACCCCAAATATATCGTTTGGACGGTCGTTGCCGGCATCGCCGTCATTGCGATCGCCCTTATCGCCGAGCCGTATCGTATGACGCGTGTCGAGGTTGCTTGGAATCCTTGGGCAGACGAATATGGTGACGGCTATCAGGCCACGCTTGCCATCATGGCGTTTGCCTCGGGCGGCCTGTTCGGTCGCGGTATCGGCAACTCCACCATGAAGTACTCGTATTTGCCCGAGGCGCATAACGACTACATCTTGGCTATTATCGGCGAGGAAGTTGGCTTTATCGGAACCGTGCTGTTCTTCTTGGTGTTTGCGATGCTCATCTACTCGGCGTTTCGCATTGCCGAGCAGGCGACCGACCGTCGCGGAGCACTTATGGCATCGGGTTCCGCGGTCATCCTTGCGGTGCAGTTTTTGATCAACGCGCTGGGCATTCTCAATGTGTTTCCCATGACGGGCAAGCCGCTGCCGTTTATTAGCTACGGCGGCTCGTCGATTATTGTGTCGCTTATGCTCGCCGGTCTGATCCTGCGCGTTTCGTATGAGAGCGCCCGTCGCGATGAGTACGACCGTCGCCGCGAGAGCTTTGCCGTTATGGATGAGAGTACCGCCGGCGTGCCCCACGTGCGCGGCGAGCGATCTTCGCGTAACGGCTTTACCGTTCTGGATGGCTCTGCGACCGAGCCGGCAGCCCGTCCGCGTCAGCGAACGGCGCCGCAAGGTCGTCCTCAGCGCCCCACTCCTCGCAATGCGGGCGGCGGATATAATCGAATCGATTTGAATTCGGACCCGTCGGCGCGTTTGCGCACCGATGACCAGGGGCCGCGTGTACGAAGGGATTACCATGACCGATAAGATGACCGTTGCTATTGCAGCCGGCGGCACGGCGGGACATATCAACCCCGCGCTCGCCTTGGCCGAGGAGCTGCGTGACCGCGGTCATCACGTTGTGTTCGTGGGCCAGTCGCGCAAACTCGAGGGTCGTCTGGTTCCCGAGGCCGGATTCGATTTTGTGCCCATCACGGTCACGGGCTTCGATCGCTCTCGTCCCTGGACGGCGCTGACCTCGCTGTGGCGCGTCAACAAGGCGAAGCGCGCGCTTGCCCGTCACTTCTCGAAGGTCGGTAAGCCCGATGCCGCTATCGGCTTTGGTGCTTACGTTGAGGTCCCGCTGCTGGGTTGGTGCAAGGGCGCCAGCGTTCCGTATCTGTCTCTTATACACA